>NZ_JBJGYX010000009.1:0-128231 GCF_054050195.1 Geodermatophilus sp. SYSU D00710 | reverse complement strand
CCCCCCCCCCCCCCCCCCCCCCCCCCCCCCCCCCCCCCCCCCCCCCCCCCCCCCCCCCCCCCCCCCCCCCCCCCCCCCCCCCCCCCCCCCCCCCCCCCCCCGGCGGAACGCCGTCTCAGGCGGTGGGGGTGGTCCCGCCGCCGGTGCCGGTGCCGCGCCCGCCGGAGAACCGGCGGCGGGCGTCGTCGATCCGGGCCTTGGTCTTGGGGTCCTTGGCCATCTGCTGTGCCTTCTCCGACACCTGCCGCAGGGCCTGCTGGCCCTTCGGGCTGCGGGCGAACTGGGCCACCTTGTCGAACACCGACGCCATGTCGTGCGTCTCCTCTCGCCGGGCCCCCTGGCGGGCCCCTCGTCCCGGTCAACGGCCGGCGCCGGGGCACCGTTCCGCGGCACCGGGCCGGTCAGGTGCGCGGCAGCACCGGCGGCGACGGCGACCGCTCGGGTTCCACCGGCCGGCCCACGCCGCGACCGGCCAGCACGGCCGCGCCGACCGCCGACGCGCTGCGCAGCGGCAGGTACGTCACCGGCCGCTCCAGCAGGTCGGCCAGCACCTGCCGGACCAGCGGGGAACGCCCCCCGCCGCCGGTGAGGACGGCCGGGTCGTCCGGCGCTCCGCCGAGCAGCGCGGCGGCGGCCGCCACGGCCGACAGCACCCCCTCGACCGCGGCCCGGGCCAGGTCGGCGCGGGTGGTCCCGGCCGACAGCCCGGTCCAGGCGGCGCGGTCGTCGGGCCCGGCGACGCCGCCGCGCTCACCGGTGAGGAACGGCCGGAACACCGCTCCCCCGGCGCCGGGCCGCGCCGTCCCCGCCAGGTCGAACAGCTCCGCGGACGGGACGCCGAGCACGCCGGCCACCCACGCCCAGGCCGAGGCGCCGTTCTGCAGCGCGGCCATCGCGTACCAGCCCTCGCCGGTGTCGGCGTAGCCGTGCACGGGCGGGTCGTCGGCGGGGGCGGGCGTCCAGCCCGGGCGCAGCACCTGCGCGCCGGTGCCGAGGTTGACCTGCAGCGCCGCACCGGCACCGGCGGCCAGCATCGCCAACGGGGTGTCCGCACCGCCGACGACGACCGGCACCTCCACACCGCCGAGCACGGCGCCGCCCGCGACCTCCGCCGAGGGCCGCACCGCGGGCAGCAGGTCCGCGCGCACCCCCGCCGCAGCCCGGGCGGCGTCGGACCAGCCGTCGGCGACGACGTCCCACAGCAGCGTCGCCGAGGCGTCGCTGCGGTCGGTGACCCGCGGGTCGGAGCCGGGCAGCAGGGCCGCCCGCAGCGCGTCCTTGGGCAGCAGGACGGCGGCCGCGCGGGCGACCCGGTCCGGCCGGTGCGCGGCCAGCCAGGCGAGCACCGGACCGGTCATCCCGGGGACCAGCGGGTTGGCCAGCGCCGCGCGGTCGGCGGCCGGCAGCGCGCGCCAGCGGGCGACCTCGGCAGCGGCCCGCCGGTCCGGCCACAGCACCGCGGGGCCGAGCGCGGCGCCGGCGTCGTCGACCAGGACCGTGCCGTGCATCTGGCCGGACAGGCCGAGCCCGGCCACCGGCCGCCCGTCGAGCTCCGGCAGCAGCCGGGCCAGCGCGTCGTCCAGCGCCGCCCGCCAGGTGCCGACGGCGCACTCGGCCCACCCCTCGTGCGGGCTCTCGACCGGGTAGCCGGCCTCCGCCTCGGCGACGAGCCGGCCGTCCTCGCCCAGCGCCACCAGCTTCAGACCGCTGGTGCCCAGGTCGGCGCCGAGCAGGACGGCGCTCACCGCGGGCGGTGGGTGGACCCGCCGGAGCGGCCGTTGCGGTCGGCGAGCAGCCCCGCCAGCGTGCTCAGCGCGATCTCCGCCGGCGTGCGCGAGCCGATGTCCAGGCCGATCGGCCGGTGCACGCGGGCCACCTCCTCCGGTGGGACACCGAGCGCGGCCAGCGCCGCGACGTGCGGTCCCTCGTGGCGGGGGTTGCCCATGACGCCGACCCAGCGCACCCGCCGGGCCAGCGCGTCGCGCAGCACCTCGCCGAGCTCGGGCCGGTGGTGGTCGGTGACCACGACGTCGGCGGAGGACAGGTCGCCCGGGACGCCGTCGAGGGACACGACGCCGGCGCCGCGGCCGGGGTCCGGGTCGAGCAGCAGGGTGCGGAACCCCAGCTCCGGTGCCCACCGCAGCAGCACCGCGGCCACCGGCGAGTCGAACACCGCCACGAGCACCCGCCCGGTCGCCTCCGGGGCCGGGGCGCCGTGGGCGACGCCGCAGGTCGGATCGGTCACGGCTCCCCCAGGAACCCGGCGATCGCCGACGCGAAGGCCGGCGTCCGGAGCACGGTCGTGTGGTCGCCCGGGACGATCCGCAGCCGGGCGCCGGGGATGGCCGCGGCGAGCGTCTCCGGGCGGGCCGCCAGCGGATCGGCGTCGCCGGCGAGGACGAGCGTGGCCGCGGTGATGGCGGCCAGGTCGGCACCGGTGGCGTGCACCGCGCGGGCGTGCGCGGCCAGCGCGCGCCGGTCGGCGTCCATGGCGTCGGCCATCCGGCGGAACAGGACGGTCCGGGGATCGCGGACGTCGGCGACGTCGGCCGCCTCGAGCGCGGCGGCCAGCGCGGCCATCAGCCCGGCGCGGCGCTCGGCACCGCCGCGCTCGACGAACGCCGCTCCGGCGCCGCCGACCACCAGCCGGCGCACCCGCCGGTCGGCGACGGCGACCAGCATCGCCACCGTCGCCCCCATCGAGTAGCCGACCAGGTCGAACGCGTCGTGACCGAGCGCGTCGGCCACCCGCCGCAGGTCGTCGGCCATCCGGGGCTCGCCGTAGGCGGTGGGGTCGTGCGGCTTGTCCGACCGCCCGTGCCCGCGGGCGTCGACCCCGACGACCTCCCGCCCGGCCGCCAGCAGGACCGCGACCGTCCCCGTGCCCACCCAGTTGAGCCGGGTGTCGGCGACGAAGCCGTGCTGCAGGTAGACCGGCGGGAGCCCGCCCGGCTCCCCCCACCGGTGCACCGCGACCGCGACGCCGTCGGCGCCGGGGACCCGCAGCGGGACCCTCGTCGCGGTCACGCGGCGCCCCGCTCCGGGCTGTCGCCGTAGGCGTAGGAGGCGTCGGCGTACCGGCCGCCCTGCGCGACCCCGGGCGGCGCGATCTCGCCGAGCCGCCGCAGGTCGTCCTCCGACAGCGACACCGCGCGCGCCCCGGCGTTCTCCTCCAGGTACGGGCGCCGCTTGGTGCCGGGGATCGGCACGACGTCCCCGCCCTGCGCCAGCACCCAGGCCAGCGCGAGCTGCCCGGGCGTGCACCCCTTCTCCTCCGCCAGCGCCCGGACGGCGTCGACCAGCCGCAGGTTGGCCGCGAACGCCTCCCCGGTGAAGCGCGGGTGGCCGCGCCGCCAGTCGTCGTCGGCGAAGTCCGCGGGGCTGCGGATCGCCCCGGTGAGGAAGCCGCGGCCCAGGGGGCTGAACGGGACGACGCCGATGCCGTGCTCGCGGGCGACGCCGAGGACCTCGGCCTCCACGTCGCGGGTCCACAGCGACCACTCGCTCTGCAGCGCCGCGATCGGGGCGACCGCGGCCGCCCGCCGGACCGACGCCGCGGAGGCCTCCGACAGCCCGAGGAACCGCACCGTGCCCTGCTCCACCAGCCCGGCCATCGCCCCGACGGTGTCCTCGATCGGCACCCGCGGGTCGACCCGGTGCTGGTAGTAGAGGTCGATCACGTCGACGCCCAGCCGGCGCAGGCTCGCCTCGGCGCAGGCGCGCACGTTCTCCGGCCGGCCGTCGATGTCCATGCCCCCGCGGTCGTTGCGCCGCAGCGAGAACTTGGTCGCCAGCTGCACCTCGTCGCGGCGGCCGCGGATCGCCTCGCCGACCAGCTCCTCGTTGTGCCCGTCGCCGTAGACGTCGGCGGTGTCGAGGAACGTCACCCCCAGGTCGAGGGCCCGGTGGATCGTCGCGAGCGACTCGGCGCGGTCGGCCGCGCCGTACATCTGGCTCATGCCCATGCAGCCCAGCCCCAGCGCGGAGACGGTCAGGCCGTCGCGGCCGAGCGTGCGCGGACCGGTGGGAGAGGTCATGCCCGCATCCTCGTCCCGGCCGGCGACCGCACGCCACCGGCCGTTTCCCCGCCCGGCACCCGGGTAGCCGCCCGGGACAGCGACCCCCGGGAGGACCGATGAGCGCGCGTTCCGGCCGACGCACGGCCCGGTTGCTCGGCCTGGCCAGCCTGGGCCTGGGCACCTCGATGCTCGTCTCGCCGCAGGGCGTCGCCCGCCTCGCCGGGGTCGACGACTCCCCCGTCGCGCTGCCGGTCATCACCGCCGTCGGCGCCCGGGAGCTCGCCCACGCCGCCGGCCTGCTCGCCGGCCGTCCCGGCTGGGCGTGGACCCGCGTCCTGGGCGACGCCGTCGACCTGGCCGCGATGGGCGTCGCGCTGGCCAACCGCAGCGGCGAGCGCGAGCGCCGGCTCGGCAACGTGATCGTCGGGGCATCGGCCCTGACCCTGCTGGACCTGCTCACCGCGCTGCGGTCGCGACGCCGGCGCCGCACCGCCAGGCCGGGCCCGGCTCCGGTCCGGCGGCCGACCACGGGACTGGTCGCGCCGATGGTCGACGTCCGGCCCGCCCTGGCCGGCCGGCCCCGACCGCCGGTGACCGGGCGCGCCTGACGCGCTCAGCGCCGCGCCAGGCCGTCGACGCGGGCCACCTCCTCCCCGGTCAGCGAGAAGCCCCCGATCGCGAGGTTGGCCCGGATCCGCTCCGGGGTGGCCGACTTGGGGATGACGACGACCCCGTGCTCGACGTGCCAGCGCAGCACCACCTGCGCCGGGGTGACGCCGTGCGCGTCGGCGACCTCCCGCAGCACCGGGTCGCGCAGGTCGGTGTTCTTGAACGGGCTGTAGCCCTCGAGGACGACGCCGCGCTCCCGGTGCCCGGCCTCGACGGCGGCGTCGTAGAGCGCCGGCGCCCAGCTGACCTGGTTGACCTGCGGCGTCACCCCGGTGGCCTGCGTCAGCCGGTCGACCTGCTGCAGCGAGTAGTTGCTGACGCCGACGGCGCGGGCGCGACCGGCCTCCCGGGCGGCGACGAACCGCTCCCACAGCTGCTCCCCCGCGCCGCCGGGCGGCCAGTGCACCAGCCACAGGTCGACCGCGTCCAGGCCGAGCGCGGCCAGCGACGCGGTCAGGGTCTGCTCGGCCCGGCCGGCCTCCCGGGGCGGCAGCTTGGTGGTCACGAACACCTCGTCGCGGTCGACGCCGGAGTCGCGCAGCGCCCGCCCGACCTCGGCCTCGTTGCGGTACATCGTCGCGGTGTCCAGGTGCCGGTACCCGGCGTCCAGGGCGGTCCGGACGGCGTCGTAGCAGGCCGCACCGGTCAGCTGCCAGGTGCCGAACCCGAGCAGCGGCATCGCGCCGCCGCCGTCGAGCGGAGCGGCGGGGACGGCGTCAGGGGCGGCGTCGGTCATGCCGCTGCCCTGCCCGCGCCGGCCGCCGCCGACACCCGCGGGCCCGCCGTCGCACCGCCCGGGACCGGCCCGCGCGCCCCCGCCCGTCCCGGGTGGTGGGATGGAGCGGCGAGCACCCGCCCGGGGCGCCGCCGAGGAGGTCCGAGTGCAGTACGCCGAGTCCGTCGTCGACCTGATCGGCGGCACGCCGCTGGTCCGGCTGTCGCGGGTCACCCGCGACCTCGGGCCGGACGCCCCCCTGGTGCTGGCCAAGGTCGAGTACCTCAACCCCGGCGGCTCGGTGAAGGACCGGATCGCCGTGCGCATGGTCGACGACGCCGAGGCCAGCGGGGAGCTCAAGCCCGGCGGGACGATCGTCGAGCCCACCAGCGGCAACACCGGCATCGGGCTGGCGCTGGTCGCCCAGCAGCGCGGCTACCGGTGCGTGTTCGTCTGCCCCGACAAGGTCAGCCAGGACAAGATCAACGTGCTGCGGGCCTACGGCGCCGAGGTGCACGTCTGCCCGACCGCCGTCGACCCGGCCGACCCGCGCTCCTACTACTCGGTCTCCGACCGGCTGGCCCGCGAGACCCCCGGCGGGTGGAAGCCCGACCAGTACGCCAACCCGGCCAACCCGCGCTCTCACTACGAGACCACCGGCCCGGAGATCTGGCAGCAGACCGAGGGGAAGGTGACCTGCTTCGTCACCGGCGTGGGCACCGGCGGCACGATCAGCGGCATCGGCCGCTACCTCAAGGAGGCCTCCGACGGCCGCGTCCGCGTGGTCGGCGTCGACCCGGAGGGGTCGGTGTACTCCGGCGGCACCGGCCGGCCCTACCTGGTCGAGGGCGTCGGTGAGGACTTCTGGCCCGACGCCTACGACCGCGGCATCGCCGACGAGATCGTCCCGGTGTCGGACGCCGACTCGTTCCACATGACCCGCCGGCTGGCGCGCGAGGAGGGCCTGCTCGTGGGCGGCTCCTGCGGCATGGCCGTCGCCGGCGCGCTGCACGCGGCCGAGAAGCTGACCAAGGACGACGTCGTCGTCGTGCTGCTGCCCGACGGCGGCCGCGGCTACCTGAACAAGATCTTCAACGACCAGTGGATGGCCGACTACGGCTTCCTCGACGTGACCACCGGCGGGGAGACCGTCGGCGAGCTGCTCGAGGCCAAGTCACGCAACGGGGCCGGCGCCACCCCCGTGCTCGTGCACACCCACCCCAACGAGACGGTGCGCGACGCGATCGACATCCTGCGCGAGTACGGCGTCAGCCAGATGCCCGTGGTGAAGGCGGAGCCGCCGGTGACCGCCGGCGAGGTGGTCGGCTCGGTCGACGAGAAGGTGCTGCTCGACGCGCTGTTCGCCGGGCGGGCGTCGCTGTCGGACCGGGTGGAGAAGCACATGTCCGCGCCGCTGCCGATCATCGGGTCCGGCGAGCCGGTCAGCGCCGCGGTGGCCGAGTTCGGCGAGGCCGACGCGCTCATCGTGCACGTCGACGGCAAGCCCGCCGGCGTCGTCACCCGGCAGGACGTGCTCGGCCACCTCGCCGGGGTGACCCGGTGACCGAGTTCTCCGGCTTCGACACCCGCGCCATCCACGCCGGGCAGGACCCCGACCCCGCCACCGGCGCGGTCGTCGTCCCGCTGCACCTGGCCACCACCTTCAAGCAGGACGGCGTCGGCGGGCTGCGCAACGGTTACGAGTACGCCCGCAGCGCCAACCCCACCCGCGACGCCCTGCAGGAGCTGCTGGCCTCGCTCGAGGAGGGCACCGCGGGCCTGGCGTTCGCCTCCGGCCTGGCCGCCGAGGACACCCTGCTGCGCACCGTGTGCGAGCCGGGCAGCCACGTCGTCCTCGGGGGCGACGCCTACGGCGGCACGTTCCGGCTCATCTCGAAGGTGGTCTCGCGCTGGGGCGTCGAGCACACCCCGGCCGACCTCAACGACCCCGACGCCCTGCGCGCCGCGATCCGGCCGAGCAGCACCCGGGTGGTCTGGTGCGAGACGCCGACCAACCCGCTGCTCAACGTCGCCGACATCGCCCTGACCGCCGAGATCGCGCACGAGGCCGGCGCGATCCTGGTCGTGGACAACACCTTCGCCTCGCCCTACCTGCAGCGGCCGCTGACCCTGGGCGCCGACGTCGTCGTGCACTCGACCACCAAGTACCTCGGCGGGCACTCCGACGTCGTCGGCGGGGCGCTGGTCGTCCGCGACGACGACCTCGCCGGGCAGCTGGTCTTCAACCAGAACGCGATGGGCGCGGTGTCCGGGCCGCTGTCGGACTGGCTGGTGGTGCGCGGCATCAAGACCCTCGGCGTCCGCATGGACCGGCACCAGGCCAACGCCGGCCGCATCGCCGAGTTCCTGCTCGGGCACGACGCGGTGTCGGCCGTCCTCTACCCCGGCCTGCCCGACCACCCCGGCCACGACATCGCCGCGAAGCAGATGTCGGGCTTCGGCGGGATGCTGTCGTTCCGGCTGGCCGCCGGCGAGGAGGCCGCGTTGCGGGTGTGCGAGCGGGCGCGGCTGTTCACTTTGGCCGAGTCCCTCGGCGGCGTCGAGTCGCTCATCGAGCACCCGCACCGCATGACCCACGCCAGCGCCGCCGGCTCCCCGCTGGAGGTGCCGGCCGACCTGGTGCGGCTGTCGGTGGGCATCGAGGACGCCGACGACCTGCTCGCCGACCTGGAGCAGGCGCTGGCCTGACCCGCCGGTCAGTCAGCGAGCGCGAGCGCCCCGGTCGGGCACTGGGACACCGCGTCCCGCGCGGCGTCGACGTCGTCCGGGTGCTCCTGCAGCACCCGGACGGCGCCGTCGTCGTCGACCTCGAAGACGTCGGGGGCGAGCAGCTCGCACTGGCCCGAGCCCACGCACACCTCCCGGTCGGCGGAGACGCGCATCAGCGCTCGCCGCCGAGCCGTGCCGGGAGCCGCTTGAGGCCGTTGACGAACGAGGACGCCAGCCGGTGCGGCGGGCCGGTGACCTCGAGGTCGGGCAGTTGCTCGAAGACGGCGCGGAAGGTCACCTGCAGCTCGCGGCGGGCCAGGTGCGCGCCCAGGCAGAAGTGCGGGCCCTTGGAGCCGAAGCCGACGTGCGGGTTGGGGTCGCGCCCGACGTCGAAGCGCTGGGGGTCGGCGAACACCTCGGGGTCGCGGTTGGCCGCGGCGTAGAACAGCAGGAACTTCTCGCCGGCGGTGAAGCGGTGGCCGCCGATCTCGCCGTCCTGCGTGGCGGTGCGCCGCATCCAGGTCACCGGGCTGACCCAGCGGACCACCTCCTCGACGCCGGTGCGGTCCAGCCCGGGGTCGGCGGCCCACCGCGCCCACTGGTCGGGGTGCTCCGACAGCGCCAGCAGGCCCTGCGAGATGGCGTTGCGGGTGGTCTCGTTGCCGGCGACCAGCAGCAGGATGAAGAACGACGCGATCTCCTGGTGCGAGAGCTGCTCCCCGTCGACCTCGGTGGTGACCAGCGCGGTGGTGAGGTCGTCGCGCGGCTCGGCCAGCCGCTCGGCCGCCAGCCGCTCCATCAGCGCGGCCATCTCCATGCCGGCGGTGAGGAACGCGGTCAGCGGGTCGTCGTTCTCGATGAGCTCGGGGTCGCCGCCGGACAGGATGACGTTGGAGTTGGCCAGCACGGCCGGCCGGTCGTCCTCGGGGACGCCCATCATGTCGCAGATGACCCGCAGCGGGATCGGCGCGGCGATGTCGGCGACGACGTCGATGACGCCGTCGTTCGCCTCGGCCGTCGCCCGGGCGCGGGCCAGCACGTCGTCGACGACGGCGCGCACGGAGTCCAGGGTCCGCTCGAGCATCCGCGGCGTGAACGTCTTCGAGACGATCCGGCGGATCTTGGCGTGCCGCGGGTCGTCCATGCTGATCAGCGAGCCGTAGAACTCGTGCAGCTCGGCCGGGACGTCCTGCATCGACACCGCGCCGCGGCCCGAGCAGAAGACCGCCGGCTGGGAGCTGATCGCCTCCAGGTCGGCGTAGCGGGTGACCGCGTGGTAGCCGGGCCCGGCCGGGATCCCGGGGAGGTCGGGCTCGGCGAAGAAGGCGAACGGGCGCTCGCGCCGCAGCCGGTCGAAGGCGGCGTGCCGGTACGCCGGCGGCGTCGTCCACCAGTCCCGGTCGGACAGGTCGACGGTCGCCAGGTCGACGTCGGCCGGGTCGATCCCGCCGGCGTCGGCCGGGGGGACGGCAGCGATGGTCACGGACGACTCCCTCGTCGGAACGGTCACCGTTGACCGCACGCTAGAGAGCCGATCGCGTGAGGGGCAACACACTCCCGGCGCGTCGTACGGATCAGGACCGGCCGGATCGCCGGGGCTCCCGTGCCTCAGGAGTCGTGGGCGACCAGGTCCTGGTACTCGGGGTGACGCTCGATCCAGCCGCGCACGAACGAGCAGTGCGGCACGGCGCGCAGGCCCCGCGTCCGGACGTCGTCCAGGGCGCCGCGGACCAGCGTGCCGCCGAGGCCGGAGCCCTCGGCCTGCGGGTCGACCTCGGTGTGGGTGAACACCACGTCGTCGCCGCGGCGCCGGTAGGCGGCCAGACCGAGCAGGCGGTCGCCGTCGCGGATCTCGTAGCGCTCGGCGTCGGGGGCGTCGTGCACGGTGGGCTCCATGTGCGGGGCCAACCGCTCCGGGCGGCGCACTGTTCCGGCCCCGGACACGACGAGGGCCCCGGAGCGGCTGCTCCGGGGCCCTCGTGCGGTGGTAGCGGGGACAGGATTCGAACCTGTGACCTCTGGGTTATGAGCCCAGCGAGCTACCGAGCTGCTCCACCCCGCGTCGGCAGCACCCACTGTACACGCGCCCGCGCCGGGTGCCGGCGGGGCCCCGTCGGCCGGGGTCCTCCTCCCCGGGAGGCACTGCGGGCAGGAGCCGCTGCCGGCGGTGACGACGCGCTCGTCGAGGCGCGGGGGTGTGCGACGACTGCTGGTCGCCGGACGGCGGGCGGCGCGACCCTGCCCGGGTGACAGCGCGAGGACGCCCGGCGGCGGGACCTCCGCTGACCTGACCGGGGGTACCGCCATGAGCACCTCGACCGGCAGCACCTACGACTCCAGCGTCTGGTCACGGGCCGGCGCCGCGGCCCCGATGGGCACCGTCCTCGGGACCGGCGTCCCGCCGCAGACCGGTCCTCCGCCACCGACCGGGCAACCGGGATCGGGCCCGTGGCGCCACCTGGCGCGGACCGGCCTCCCGGTCGCGCTGGGCGGCCTCACCGGCGTCCTCGTCGCGCTGGGCCTCTCCGGGGACGCCCTGTCCCGGCTCGTCCGCAACTCGCCGCGGGCCACCGCGACCGCCGTCGTCCTGGCCGTCCTCGGGGTCACGATCCCGGTCCTCGCGGCCGTCGGCCAGCAGTTCCAGCGCACCGCCGTCCTGCTGGGCGGAGTCGTCCTGGTCACCGGCGCCCTGGTGGCCGTCCTGGGTGCGGCATCGGCGATCGCGGAGCGGGAGGAGCCCAGCCTGACGCTCACCCCCCGTGCGGTCGGTCCCGCCGGCGACACCGTGCGGATCGAGGTCGCCGCCCGGGGCTCGTCGCTCGCCATCGAGGACCACGTGCTCGTGCGCGTGGTCGCCTTCCGCGCCGGGACAGCCATGGACGACGCGCGGGCGGCCTGCGCCGACACCAAGGACCTGACCGTCCAGACCACCGACGACGCCGGGAGGCCGGTGGCACAGCCGGTCCTCTACTCGGGGGAGAGCGGTCCCACGACCACCGGCGCCACCTCCCACACGATCACCCTGACCGTGCCCACCACGTACGAGTACGTCTGCGCGCACGCGGCGCTGACCGGCCGCTCCGCAGGGTCCGACCCGCGCACGGCCACGGTGATCGCCGCCGTCGCCGGCCTGGCCTGATCCCCGTCCCACCGGGCCCGCACCACCAGGTACGGCGCCCCTGCCGCGCACCGTCCACCGTCCTGCGGCGCGGGCCGGGCCGATCCGCGATCGGACCGCTGACGACACGGCAGGTGACGTCAGTCGTCGACGAGCACGACCTCGTACTGGTCAGCGGTCGGCGGGATGCCGGTGTCGAACTTCGCGTTCACGACGGCGAGCCTGCCGTCGTGCCGGATCGCCGTGGCCGGGATCTGGAAGAGGTCGCTCGTGATGACCTCCACGACCGATCCCCTCGTCAGGTCCCCGCTCAGCCGCACCTCGGTGACCTGGTTGCTGTTCTGCACCGCCCAGAGCCGCCGGCCCTGCAGCACGATGCCGTCCACGGCCGGCACGCTGACCCCGGCGATCTGCGCGCTGTCGCCCGTCGCCGGGTCCACCGTGTACAGCGCGCCGTTGGCCGAGTGGGCGACGACGAGGGTGCCGCCGTGCCGGACGGCGGCGATCCCGTTGAGGTTGAACGGGCCGGGGGTCTCGGCCGCCGGACCCCGCAGGGTGAGCGCGCGGAACTCCGTGCCCGGTCGACCGTGGCGGTCGACCGGCACGAAGTACAGGACGCCGCTGCGGCTCTCGGTGAACCACGCGCCAGCCTTCGTGACGGTGACGTCGTTGACCACCGTGGTGGGCGGATCGGCGTCCGGTGGGGACGGTGGCGTGAACTGGTAGCTGGCGACGGTGGCGCCGGTCCGCAGGTCGTAGACGTAGGCCTGTCCGGTGCCGCCACCGGCCACGTACAGCAGGTCGTGCCGGGTGTCGGCGTCCATGCCGACCGCCCACCGACCCTGCGGCGCGTCGATGAAGCGCTCGGCGGTCCCTCGCTCCAGATCGCCGCGGTAGATGTCGCCTTCGAACAGGTCGCCCGCGTAGAACGTGCTGCCCTCGCCGCGCGTGATCCCCTCCGCCGAGGTGGCGCCCGGCAGGACGATGACCTCCGGCGCCGTCGTCGCACCCCTCGGCGGTGTCGCCGTGGCGGAGGGCACGACCGCGACCACCAGGCCGACCACTCCGCTGACGAGCACCGCCGCCCGCAGCCGGCCGGTCGTCCTCCGCACCGTCATGGGCATGGCTGCCTCCACTCGGCATCGTCGTACTCGTGGACGGGACGGCGTCAGCCGCCCGCCCTCCCGACTGTCGCCCGTGCCGCCCGTGCGGCCCAGGGACCAACGCCCCGGTCGTCCCGATCCCCCGGCCAGCGACCGACCGGGCCCCGGCGGCTCCGGAGCCCGGTCGAGGGCCCGGTCGCCGACCCGCAACCGCCTCTCAGCCCGGCACCTCGAGGAACGGCAGCAGCACCTCCAGCAGCCCGGACGGGTTCTCCTCCGGCACCCAGTGCCCAGCGCTCGGCACGGTGACCGCGCGGACGTCGTCGGCCACCTCCCGGGCCATCGCCTCGTCGACCTCCGCGAACAGGTTGGCCTCACCGGCCACGGCGAGCACCGGCACCGTGAGCCTCCCCGCGGCGGCCAGCGCGGCCCGGTTGTCCCGGTCGTCCTGCGCGAACGCCCGGTACAGCTCGAAGCCGGCACGCATCGCACCGGGCTGCCGGAAGTCCGCCGCGTAGCGGTCCAGGTCGTCCGCGGTGATCGCGCACGGGTCGTGGGCGGCGCCGTCGAAGAAGAACCGCAGGTACTCCCGCTCCCGCCCCGCCGTGAGGAACTCCGGCAGGTCGGGGGTGGCGTGGAAGGCGTAGTGCCAGTGCCGGGGATCGCTCGCCAGCTGCTCGTGCACCTGCGTGCCGGGCAGCGTGGCCTCCATCAGCACCAGCCGGTCGGCGTCCCCGCGGAAGCGCAGTCCGTGCGCCAGCGCCACCATCGACCCGATGTCGTGGCCGACCACCGCCACCCGGCCGTCGACGGCCAGGTGGTCGCGCACGACCGTGTGCACGTCACCGGCCAGCGTCCAGGTGTCGTAGCCCGCCGCCGGGCGGGACGACGCGCCGGCACCGCGGAGGTCCACGGCCACCACCCGGTGCCCGGCCTCGGCGAGCGGGCCGATGACGTGCCGCCAGGACCACCACGACTGCGGATAGCCGTGCACCAGCACCACGGTCCGCCCGTCCGCCACAGCCGCCCCGGCCACCACGTGGTGGATCCGCACACCCGGCGCCACCACGGCGGTGCCGTGCTCGACCCCTGGCGTGCCGGCGCCGCTCACGCCCCCACGCCGCTCTCTGCCGACCGCGCCGGACCGGCCGGGCGGGGCAGCCACGGCTCGAACTCCCGCGGGAGGACCGCGGGGGGCTCGACGGGGTCGGCCATGCCGTCATCCTGGCGCGCGGGTGGCGACGGCTCCAGCGTGGCGGTGCCGTGGGGGTCTGAGCCCCGTCCCGGGTGTGGACGCCTCAGCCCCGGCCGAGGTGGTCGTGGACCATGCGGATGACCACCGCGCCCTCACCGACCGCGGAGGCCACCCGCTTCACCGCCCCGTGCCGGACGTCGCCGACGGCGAACACGCCGGGCAGGCTGGTCTGGAACTCGTGGGTCCCGCCACCGGCGGACGCGCCGCTCCGGTCCGGGCCGGTCAGGACGTAGCCGGCGTCGTCCCGGTCGACGGCATCGGGCAGCCACCCGGTGTGGGGCTCGGCGCCGATCATCACGAACAGACCCGCAGCCGGCACCGTCCCGGTGTCCCCGCCGCCGCGGTGGCGGATCACGAGGTGGGTCAACCGCCCCTCGCCGCCGCCGCCCACCACCTCGGTGCCGTACCGGACGGCGACGTTGGCCGTGGCGTCGATCTCGCGGACCAGGTAGTCGGACATCGTCGCGGCCAGCGAGGACCCGCGGACGAGGAGCGTCACCTGCCGTGCGTAGCGAGCCAGGTGCAGCGCCGCCTGGCCCGCCGAGTTGGCCCCGCCGACGACGTACACCTCCTCTCCCGCCATCGCCTGCGCCTCCGGAGCCGCCGCCCCGTAGAACACCCCGGCGCCGATCAGAGCGTCCAGCGACGGGACACCGAGGCGGCGGTAGGTCACCCCGGTGGCCAGGACGACGGCACGGCTGACGAAGGCGGACCCGTCGGCGAGGGAGACGACCCGCATCGCACCGTCCGCCCGCAGACCGACCGCCCGCGGCCCGTAGACGAACTCCGCGCCGAGCAACCAGGCCTGCTCGTACGCCCGTTGCGCCAGATCGGCGCCGGTGATGCCACGGGGGAACCCCAGGTAGTTGCGGATCATCGAGCTGGTGCCGGCCTGCCCGCCGATCGCCTCCGCCTCGAGCACCGCCGTGCGCAGCCCCTCCGAGGCGCTGTAGACCGCCGCGGCCAGACCAGCGGGACCGGCACCAATGATCGTCACGTCGTACGGCTGCGCGCCCGGCTGCGTCCGCATCCCGAGGGCGGCGGCGATCTCCACACCGGACGGGCTCTCCAGGACCCGGCCGTCGAAGAGCACCACCACCGGCAGCGCCCCCGCCAGCGCGCCGACCTCACCGAGCAGAGCCCGGCCCTCCTGCGAGCCCACGTCGAGGAAGTCGAAGGGGACGCTGTTGCGGCTGAGCAGGTCCCGCAACTCGTGGGAGCGGGCCGACCACCGCTCCCCCACGATCCGCGCGGTGACGAAGTGCGGGCGGTGCGGCAGCGCCCACTCGTACAGCCACTGACCGATGGCCTGGTGGAAGTGCTCGTCACCGGGTCGCCACGGCTTGGGGATCCAGTCGATCTGCCGCAGCACCGACGCCGACAGCACCGGCGCCGTGGACCGGTCGCCCCAGGTGATCAGCACCGCCCGCTTCGCCTCCGGGTGCAGGGTGCGCACCCGGTCGAGGAACTCGGTGCCGGTCATGCCGGGCATCCACTGGTCGGCGAGGACCAGCGCCACCTGCCCGCCCGCCGCCCGCACCCGCGCCAGGTCGCCGAGTGCCTCCTCCGCCGAGGTGAGACAGCGGACGTCGTAGTCGGCGGCGTAGCGCTTGGCCAACTCCCCCTGCACCGCAGCGAGCGCGGCCGGTTCGTCGTCCACCGCCATCAGCACGGGCCTGTCCATCGCTCCACCTCCGCCGGTGACCGCGCAGTGTGCCGCAGCCGGTCACCGTCCGGAGAGCCGTGGAGGCCGGAGGCCGCGAGAGCAACCGGCGGCCCGCACGGCCTACGACGCACCGGACCCCGGCCTCCACCTGGAGGACCGGGGTCCGGTCGTGCGTGGCGGGGGGACCGGCCGAACCACCGCTCCCGCTGTTGGCCTTCGCTCATCGCCGCAGGTCACAAGCCGCTGCACAGGCACCTGCACACCCCGTCGTGGTCCGTTTCCGGGTCGGCCGGCCGCGAACCCGGGGGAGACGGAGGTGATCATGCCGGCGACCGGACAGCGATCGCGGCGCCGCAACCCGCGGCCGACCGGCCCCGGCGCGAGGGGCCGGCGGAGCGGGGCGGACGGGAGAACCACTCTCCGCTCGCGCGACGCAGGCCCGGCCACGACACCCGTCCCCTGCGGGTGCAGCCGCCCCTCGGTCAGCGCTGAGGGGACCCGCCACTGCGCTGCCCACGGCCGGTCCGGGTCACTGCCGGGATGACCGGCGTGCGACGAAGCCCGCGATGGCGTCGTTCACGAACGCAGGGTTGTCCTCGTGCATCAAGTGCGACGCCCTCGGTACCACCAGCAGCTCGGCCCCGGGCATGAGCTCGGCAAGCCACTCGCTGAGCGCGCCCTCGATCGTCGGGCTGTCCTCGCCGGTCAGCAGCAGAGCCGGTACCCGCACGGCGGAGAGGTCCGGCTCGGCCAGCGGTGGGAACCCGGCACGGAACTCGGCGTGCAGCTCGGTCACGCTCTCCCGCATCTGCTGCCAGCGCTGCGGGGTCAGCCGGGCCAGCGCCTGCCGGCCCAGCACCCCGCGGGCGAACAGCTGCAGCGCCCGATCGGCATCACCGCGTCGGTAGGCCCAGGCCATCGGGGCGGACGTGCGCAGCCCGAATGCCAGCACCGCCAGCGTCGCGCGCGGCCGGCGACGCAGGCTGCGCGCCAGGACGGCCGGCTGCGGGCGGGGCCCGGAGCCGAGCACCAGTGGCAACAGCGGCGGCTCCTCGAGCACCAGGCTGCGGACGACCTCGGGGTGCTCGATCGCGGTGAGCAGACAGATGAACGCACCCCACGAGTTGCCGACCAGGTGCGCCGGAGCCGCTTCCAGGGTGTGCAGCAGCGCGACGAGGTCCTCGACGTGCGCCGGCATCGGGTCTGTTGCGCCAGGGACGATGGCCTCGTTCGGCCGGGCGTAGCGGCGGCTGTAGGCGATCACCCGGCACCGCGCACCGAGGGGATCGAGCTGGGCGGCCCAGGTGCGCAGGTCACCGAGACCGCCGTGCACGAGGACCACCGGCTCCCCGGTACCCACCTGCCGGTAGGCCAGCGACACCCCGTTGACCATCACCTGCTGCAGCGCGCCGAACCCACCGCCGCCCGCCGCCTCGACAAGCGCCATGCCACGCTCCTCGATCCCCTGTGCAGCACGACCCTCCTCGCCGGTCGACCTCCTGTGCAACGGCCACGGCCGAGAGGTGACGCCGCACACCGGACGCACCGCAGGGAGCGGGACCGCCCCGACCGCGCGTCACGGACCGAGCCGGTCGGGTCGTGCCACATCATCCGCACCGGCCTCGTCCGGGTCCGGGGCGTCCCTGTCCCGGTGTCGGCGGCCCGGCGGTGGCCCTCGCCGAGACGTTGACGCAGGTGACCGTGGTCGGCATCGACGCCTTGCCTTGCGTGCTCGCCCTGGCCGACCACGTCCGCCCGGCCAGCCCCCCGGCAGACCGGATGGTGCTCCACCGGCAGGACGTCGCGACGAACGACCCGTGCCACAGTGACCTCCTCGGCCACCGAGGGACCGAGGTCCGCCCCTCCGCCGCAGTCACACCGCAGCCGACCGAGATGGGTGGGGCTGCAGTACTGGGCACCTCCGGCGAGCGGCATCCGAGGACGGCACCCCGGTGTCACCGGCGCTCGCGCTCCTGCCGGGCCTGCTCGTCCAGCAGGCGCAGGGCCCGCTCGCCCGCCGGGCCGTCCTGGGCGAGCCCCTGCCGCATCTGGTCGCGCTTCTGCTCACCGGCCGGGAAGGGCGGCAGCAGCGGGACCTCCGGATCCACCACGGCTTCCAGCACGACCGGGCGGTCGGCGGTCAGCGCCGCGTCCCAGGCGGTCCCCACGTCGGCCGGGGCGTCGACCCGGATGCCGCGCAGGCCGAGCAGGTCCGCGTATCCGGCATAGGGGAAGGCGGGCAGCCGCTGGCTGGCGTCGAACCGCGGGTCGCCCTCCATCTCGCGCATCTCCCAGGTCACCTCGGCGAGATCCTGGTTGTGCAGCACGCAGACGACGAACCGCGGGTCCGGCCAGTCCCGCCACCGCCCGGCGACGGTGATCAGCTCGGCGATGCCGTTCATCTGCATGGCGCCGTCGCCGGCCAGGGCGATCACCGGGCGGTCGGGCGCGGCGAGCTTGGCCGCGATCCCGTACGGGAGGGCCGAGCCCATGCTCGCCAGCGTGGAGGACAGGTGCGCCGGAACCCCCGGTGGCAGGGTCAGGTGCCGGGCGTACCAGTAGGTCACCGAGCCGACGTCCAGGCTGACCTGGGCATCGACCGGCAAGCGCGGCGACAGCTCGCGGATCACGAACTCCGGGTTCAGCGGCTCGGCCGGCAGCGCCGCCCGCTCCTCGGCCAGAGCGCGCCAGCGGGCGACCGCGTCGACGACCTCGGCCCGCCAGCCGTCGTCGGCCGGTGCTCCGAGCAGCGGCAGCAGCCCGTCGAGGGTCTCCGCGGCGTCGCCGGGCAGCCCGACATCGACCGGGTACCGGTTGCCCAGGTTGCGGGTGTCGACGTCGATCTGGACGGCGCGCACCCGGCCCGGCGGCGGGTAGAACTCCGTCCACGGGTCGTTGCTGCCGACGATGAGCAGGGTGTCGCAGGAGCTCATCAGGAAGGCGCTGGCACTGGTGCCGAGATGGCCCATGACGCCGGCGCTGGTGGACAGCCGCTCGTCCACCCAGGGCTTGCCCAGCAGGCTCGTGGTGATCCCGGCCCCGAGCCGGTCGGCGACGGCCCGCACCTGGGCGCCGGCGTGCCTGGCCCCCTGACCGACCAACAGCGCCACCTTCCGGCCGTCGTTGAGCAGGTCGGCGGCATCCCGGAGGTCCTCGTCCTGCGGCCGGACGCGGGGACGGCGCCACTCCGGCGCGCTGATCACCACTCCGTGCCGCTGGGGCAGGGGCTCCGGGAGCGGCAGCTTCTGCACATCGTGCGGGAGGACCACCGCGCACGGCTGGCGGGTGGCCAGGGCACTCCGGAAGGCCCGGTCGATGACCATCAGCGCCTGCTCGGCGGCGACCACCGTCTGCACGTACTGGGTCGCGTCGGTGAACAGCGTCTGCAGGTCCAGGCCCTGCTGATAGGCCGAGCCGAGCACGGTCCGTTCCTGCTGGCCGACGACGGCGACCACCGGGACGTTGTCCAGCTTCGCGTCGTAGAGACCGTTGAGCAGGTGCACCGCGCCCGGACCCTGGGTGGAGAGCACGACGCCGACCCCGCCGGTGTACTTGGCGTGCCCGACCGCCATCAGGGCGGCGTTCTCCTCGTGCCGCGCCTGGACGAACGCCGGCGCGTCGCCCGCCCGCCGGATGGCCCCCAGCACCGTGTTGATGCCGTCGCCGGAGTGCCCGAACACCCGCTGGACCCCCCACGCGCGCAGCCGCTCGACGACCAGGTCGGCGACCAGCCGCTGGTCCTCACTCATCGGTGTCCCCGCTCTCCGGGTGCCCCTGCGCCCGGGCGGTGGCGCCCGAGGCTCGCTCGGTCGTCCAGGTCGGGTGGGTCTGGGAGGGTTCCTCCTGGTCGTCCCAGATCCGGTTGCCGTCGAGGTCGAGCACGCCGACCGGGGCGTCGAGGGTGATCCCGGCCCGCAGCCGGGGGGAGCCCGGCAGGTGGTGGGGGGTGCCCTCGGCAGGTCGGCCGGACCGCCAGGCGCTCCCGGCGCCCGGCCGGTGCGGCGCCAGCCCGAGCGTCGTCGCGGTGTTGAACAGCACGACCGCGTCCTCCCCGGCGACGGTCACGTGCTTGCCCCGGTGCCCGTCGGGACGCCAGTCGGCGGTCTCGTCGGTGAGGGTGAGCTCGCCGTAGGAGACGCCGGACCCGCCCCTCGACGTGGCCGGGGCGGCCCGCCGGCCGTTGTTGCGGATCCGGTTGCGCGTGAACGCGCAGTGGTCCACCCCGGCGTCGACCCGGATCCCGTCCAGCCCGTTGTCCCGGATCGAGTTCCCGTCCAGGACGAGGTCGATCGCGGGTCCGCGGTACCCCTCACCGAGAGGGTGCTGCCAGTAGCCGTAGCGCCCGTTGGCACTGATCCGGCTGCCGCTGATGGTGTACGGGCCGGGGGTGTTGCCGATGCCGATGCCGTCGCGCAGGTTCCCGTCGATGATGCAGTTGACGACCATGCCGCCCCGGCCGGCCATCCCGGCGGTGCCCTGGGCGGAGATGTCGAACCCGGCCTCGTGGTTGCCGATCATCGTGCAGCCGGTCACGACCAGCCCGTCGGCGCCCCAGTCGGAGATGCCGAAACGGTTGTCCTCGACGTGGCAGGCGGTGATCCGGATGCCCCGCGGGGGCGGCCACATCTGCTGCTGCAGTTCGACGAAGATGCCGTTGGTGCCGTTGCCCCGGGCCGTGCACGCCGTGACGGTCAGCCGCTCGGTGGTCCCCCACCCGCCGATGCCGATGCCGATCCCCGCCCCGCCCGGCTGCTCGCCGTTGTCGAGCCGGCCGCACCGCTCGGCCAGGACGGCGTCGACGACGGTGTCCTGCAGGAAGTCGCAGCCGAACCCGGTCGCGGGGGTGTCGTGCACCCAGAGGTCCCGGAAACGACCGCGCAGCACGTACTGCAGGCCCAAGCCCTTGGCGAGTGGGTCGTACTCGTCCAGGTGCATGCCCGAGCCGTCGACCTGGAAGCCGGCGAAGGTGCAGTCGGCCAGGTGATTGTCCGGCCCGGCACCGTGCTGCGCGGTGGTGAACCACATCAACGGGGTCGGCGTCCCCGGTGCACCCGGGTTGGCCAGCAGGAAGCGGGTCGCGGCCATCCCGGCGCCCACCAGTGAGACCCCGGAGCGCCACACCGTCGCGGCGTCCCGGATGCAGTAGTCACCCGGCGGCACGGAGATGACCCGTGGCCGGCCGTCCTCGGCGCACGCGTCGCCGAGCCGATCGACCAGGGCGGCGAGGGCCGGCTGGTCGTTGGTCACACCGTCCCCGGTCAGGCCGTGCTCCCGCGCGTCGTGCACCGGCCTCGCGTCCATGTGGCTCCCAGGGTCTGCTCCGGTGCCCGCCACCCAGCGGGCCGCGTGCTCATCCACGGCCCGGCCGCCCCGACGCCAGGCGGTCCCCACCACCGTGACCGGCTCGCGTCCGCTCGCCCTCCCGGACGTTGCGCCGGGCCGACCGGTCCACCAGCAGTGCGACACCGGGGATGCTGCGCGGGCAGGCTCTGCAGGTCGAGCCGTAGGCCGTGTCGCGCCCCGCTGCAGGGCAGCCAGCCGGGCACGGACGACTGCGGCTGATCACGACAGGCGGGTCCTCAGCGCGCGCCAGGAGTCCCCCCGACCACCACACCCCGGCCACCGCCACCACGCCTTGCACGGCGGCGACCATGCCGCAGCCGGTGGCCCGGCGCCCGGACAGGACCAGTTGGGCGAGCAACGCCTCGACCGTGGAGTCCTGCGAGGCTGATGACTCCGAAGCCGATGACCGCCTGCCACGGCCCCCCTGGCACCTGCCGCCGCATGACCTCGCCGGCTGGGTCACTCGCGCCGGGTGGGAGGTCGCGAGACGGCGGTCGCCGGCTCCACGGCGTCCGCGATCACGCGAGATCCAGCCGCGAGCGGTCCTCACCGTGGACAGCGGTCAGCCCGCGGCGAACCGCACCAGATCCGACGCCCCGTGCTCCTCGCAGGAGGATGAGTAGCCGGGCTCTACCACGACGGGCTCCCTGCGTCCGTCGAACCCGAGGGTGGCTTCCCGGTCGCGCGAGTGGGGTCGACCTTACCGTCGGAGGGGTACGGGCGCTCTGCCGAGCACATCTCCCGCTCCGTCCCGGGTCGCAGCCGGTCATCCCGCTCGACTGCGACCCGGAGCGCCGGGGCCGGAGCCTCGCCGGGGCCGGAGCCTCGCGGGCCCCGAGGAGCGCGGCGGGGGTACCGGCCACTGCGGAAGGCAGGGCGACCGCCTCGGCGTGCTGCGGTTCGACGTCAGCCGCGACTCGCGGACCCCTGCACGAACGACAGTGGCCCTCACAATCACTGTGAGGGCCACTGTCTCGTGGTAGCGGGAGGACCGGCCGAACCACCGCTCCGGCTGTTGGTGGTCGCGTGTCCATGCAGGTCAGAGCCCCGTGCATGGGCATCTGCACCCCCCCATCCGGTTCGCTTCCCGACCGGTCGCCCTGACGGCCGTCCTCGGAACGATCTGGAGGTTCCTGGGCCTCGGTTCCCCGCCGCAGGGGGATGCAGGAGAAGGAGTTCGGCGAGCTGGTGGCCCGCCCGCCCGGTGCGGCGCTGGTTCCTGGCCTCTGGCACTCCGCGCCAGGGGTCATACGGTGACGACGACCTTGCCGGTCGCCTTGCCGTCGATCACGCGCCTGATCGCGGCCGCCGTCTCGGCGAGCGGGAAGACGCGGTCGACCAGCGGCATCACCGAGCCGACCTCGATCAGACCGGTGAGCGCCCGCAGGTCCGCGCCGCTCTCCTTGTTCACGAAGAAGCCCAGAGTCTGGCCGACGAACGGCGAGAGCAGCACGGCCCGCAACTGCCGGCCGAGCCCGTCGAACAGCCGGCCGCCGGTCTCGCCTCCCACGATGACCAGTCGCCCCTGCGGGGTCAGCGCCCGCCGGAGCTGCGCGAGTGGGCGGCGCCCGGCGATGTCGATGATCGCGTCAAAGCAGCCCTGCGGGATCTCGTCCCGGCGGTAGTCGAGGACGACGTCGGCGCCCAGCCGGCGGACGGCGTCGAGCTTGGCGCCGCCCGCCAGGCCGGTCACCTCCGCCCCCAGGGCCTTGGCGATCTGGACGGCGAAGGTGCCCACGCCACCCGAGGCCCCGATGACCAGCACCCTGTCCCCCGGCTGCACCCCGGCGTGGTCGCGAACCGCCTCCAGCGCGGTGCCGGCTGACACGGGCACGGCCGCCGCCTGCTCGAAGGAGAGGTTCGCCGGCTTCCGGTCGAGCTTGTCCTGCTTCGCCACCGCGTACTCGGCGAAGGTGCCGTTGGCCGACGCGATGCCGTACACCTCGTCGCCCGGCCGGAACTCGGTCACTCCCGCACCGACGGCCTCGACCACCCCCGCGAGGTTGCGGCCGGGGTTGCGGAAGCTCGGCCGGCGCAGGCCGAAGACCAGCCGCGCGGGATAGGGGCGGCCGGCCATCAGGTGCCAGGTGCCGCGGTCCACGCTCGCCGCCCGCACGCGGACGAGAACCTCGCCGTCCCGTGCGACCGGCCGGTCGGTCCGGCCCACCTCGAGGAGGTGCTCCGGAGCTGTGCCGTACCGCTTCTGGTGCACCGCGTCCATCGTGTCGGGGCCGCTGCTCTGCCCGGCTCGGGTCCCTCGTGTGGTCTCCATCGTCGACCTCGTCTCTCCTGACTCACGGCTCGAGGTTGGTGGAGCTGGTCAGTGCTCCTGATCGGTTCGGCGGAAGCGGCGAACCGGTACGCGTGGCCTGGACGACGTCGGCGATGGCGCGCACGGAGAGGGCGGCTCCGCGTTCCTCATCCATCAGGCCGGCGTGCGTGGCGCCCACGAAACGGTGGCTGCTGTTCGTCGACAGCCCCGCCATCCGGTCGTGAGCGGCCGCCCAGGCCGGATCCCCATCGTGTCCGGCCGCAGTCAGCACCACCAGGGGCGTGCTGCCCAGGGTCGTCAGCGCGCGGGCCTGGGTGAGCAGCGCGGGCAGGGTCGCGACCTCGTTGACCTCCACTGCCGGCCCACAGCGCCGCGGCTCACCGGTGCGGCGTGCTCACCCTGCGATGAGCAGGCCGGCCGTGATCGCGGCGGCGACCAGCGCGGCGGCGACGAAGTCGACGGTGGCGCAGAACGGAGGCCACCAGCGGGTGTTGGCCACGAACCGGGTGCGGTGCTGCCACAGGTCCTTGAGGCCGTGGCCGGCCAGGCCGGCCACGATCAGCCAGGCCGATCCGGGCACCGCGGCGGCGGCGACGACCACGAACACCGACGCGACGGCCGTCTCGACCACGAGCACGTGCCGGCGCCCGTCGGCGACGGCGAAGCCGACGTACACCGCGGCGATCACGGCGAGCCCGAGGGCATAGACGGTGGCGGCGCTCAGCCAGGAGAAGGCCAGCGGCGTGGCGGCCTGGATCCCGCCGACCGTGACGCCCCAGACCACCGGCGTACGCAGGCCCTGGGCGCGCCCGGCGGGCGTGGGCTCGGCCGAGGTGCTGGTCGTCATGGCTGCTCCCGGGGGGTGGCGCCGGCCAGCAGGGTGGAAGCCGGTCGAGGAACAGCCTCGCCGCACCGGATCGGGCTTCGGGACGGTGTTTTCACCGGGTTCCCCGCCGGGAACGTCGAGGACAGCCGGCAGCCGGCAGCCGGTACGGTCGGCTCCGTGCTGGCCGGTCGCGAGGCCGAACGCGCGTCGATCACGGCCCTGCTCGACGCCGCCGGCTCCTCGCGAGGCGGGGCGCTGGTGATCCGCGGCGTGGCCGGATCCGGCAAGTCGACGCTGCTGGCCGGCGCCGTGAGCTCGGCGGCGCACATGACCGTGCTGCGCACGCAGGGCGTGGAGTCGGAGTCCCCCCTGGCGTTCGCCGCCCTCCAGCGGTTGCTCTGGCCGCTGCACGCCCGCCTGCCGGCACTGCCGGCGCCGCAGCGGACCGCCTTGCGGGCCGCGCTGGGCGAGGCCGAGGGGGAAGGCGACCGGTTCCGGGCCTACCTCGGCACGCTGAGCCTGCTCGCCGACGCCGCCGAGGAGTCACCGGTGCTCGCGGTCGTCGACGACGCGCACTGGCTGGACGACGCATCAGCCGCGGCGCTGCTGTTCGCCGCCCGCCGGCTGCAGGCCGAACGCGTGGCCCTGCTGTTCGCCGCCCGCGACGGCGGTGTCCACGACTTCGACGCCGGGGACCTGCCCACCATCGTCCTCGGCGGCGTCACCGGCGAGACCGCGGACGTGCTGCTGGCCGCCCGCGCCGGGAGGGGGATCGACCCGGCGGTGCGCGACCAGCTGGTCACCGGTACCGGCGGCAACCCGCTGGCGCTGGTGGAGTTGGCCGCCGTCCTGACCGACGACGAGCTGGCCGGGCAGGCGCCGCTGCCGGCGCAGCTACCGCTGACCGGCGGTGTCGAGCGGGCGTTCCTGGACCGCTACCGCCGGCTCACCGACGCGGCTCAGCGGTTCCTGCTGGTGGCCGCGGCCGACGACACCGCCCGGTTGCCCGTCGTCGGCGAGGCCGCGAACCGTCTCGATGCCGGCGATGCCCTCGACGAGGTCGAGCGGGCCGGGCTGCTCCGCGTCGAGGGGACCACGCTCTCGCTCCACCACCCGCTGGTGCGCTCCGCGGTCTACCGCGCGGCGACCAGCGCGCAGCGACGCGCGGCGCACCGCGCGCTGGCCGACGTCCTCGCCGCCGACCAGGACCGGCGCGCGTGGCACCTGGCGGCCGCCGCCGACCGCCCCGACGAGGCGGTCGTCACGGCGCTCGACGCCGTCGCCGAGCGCGCCGCCGGCCGCGGCGGACACGAGGCGGCCTCCGCGGCGTGGGCCCGCGCCGCTGAACTCACGACCGGCGCCGAAGACCGGGGACGACGGCTGTACCGGGCCGCCTCCGCGGCGTGGGCTGGTGCGCACCCCTCCCGGGCGGCGGCACTGGCGACATCCGCGGCGGCCGAGGTGACCGACCCGCTGCTACGGGCGCAACTGCTGGCCCTGCAGGGCCAGATCGAGTGGAACTCCGGATCACTCGACGACGGCTTCGACCTCGCCCTGCAGGCCGCGCAGGTCGCCGCCGACGTCGATCCCGCGCTGGCGGGACAGCTGGCCGTGGTCGCCGCGGCGCTGGCCGTGTTCGGCGCCCGCTCGCCGCGCGGGGTGGACCCGGGGGCACTGGTGCCCGCACCGGCGCCGGACGCCCCGCCCCGAACGCGAGCCGCCGAGGCCCTGCTCCGCGGATTCCTCGCCGCGGCACGCCGGGACTGGAGCACAGCCGCCGGCGCGATCCACGAGGCGTTCGCGCTGACCGAGGCCGAGTTCGTCCGCGACCACGTGCAGCGCAACCTGGGCATCGCAGCGCTGGTCATCGGCGACGACGAGCGCGGGCTGCGGTTGCACGACCAGCTGCTGACAGCCGCCCGCCGCGCCGGAGCGCTGGACGAGGTCGAGCACGCGCTGACCCGCGGTGTCCAGTTCCAGATCGCCGTGGGCGCCTGGGCGCACGCGGTCAGCGCCGCGACCGAGGCGAGGTCGCTCGCGGCCAGCACCGGACGTCCAGGGATGACGGCGCTGCCGACCGCGCAACTCGCCCTGCTGGCGGTGCAGCGTGGCGACCAGCAGGCGGCCGAGCGTCACCTCGCCGACGCGGCGAGCATCCGGCTGGCGCGTCCGAGCGGGGTCACCGACATCGTCGTCGTCGACCTGCTGCACTGGGCGCGAGGAGTGCAGGCCGCCCGACAGCCGGCGGCCGCCCTGCACCACCTGGAGCAGATCAGCGAGCCCGGAGTGCGTCGGCTCGCGGCGATCGACCGGCTGGAGATCGCCGTCCGGGCCGGTCGGGACGACCTCGCCCACGCGTGGCTGGAGGAGCTGGCGACCTTCGCCGCCGGCACCGCCGCGCCGGCCGCGGTCGCCGTCGTCGAGCACGGTCGTGCGCTGCTCGCCGAGGGCCCCGCCGCCGAGGAGCACTTCCGGCGCGCCCTGGCCGCGCACGCCGACTCCCTGCGTTTGCCCGATCGGGCCCGCACGGAACTGGCCCTCGGCGAGCACCTGCGCCGCGCGCGGCGTCGGATCGACGCCCGCGAGCACCTGCGCGCCGCCCTGGCACTCTTCGACGAGTCGGGTGCTGCGCCCCACGCCGACCGCGCCGCGGCCGAACTGCGCGCGTCCGGCGAGACCGCCCGCCGCCGCGACGTGTCCACCGCCACAGATCTGAGCCCGCAGGAACGCCAGGTCACCGCCCTCGTCCGGCGGGGGCTGACGACCCGGGACGTCGCCGCGCAGATGTTCCTCAGCCCCCGCACCGTCGAGTTCCACCTGCGCAACATCTTCGCCAAGCTCGGTGTCGCCTCCCGCGCCGAGCTCACCGCCCTGCCGCTCGAGGTCTAGCCAGGCCACCGGCGGCTTGCGCATGCGAGCTACGGCGGACTCGTCTCCCGTCCCCGACGCTGCTCCGCTACTCCGGCGCACGCACCTGGCCGGCGGCACCGAGGCCGCGTCCCCGCCACCGGGGCTGGGTACCCACGCACCCGAGGAACCAGTGCCGCTCGGCCGGCAGCAGTCGCGCGACGCAGTCGTCGGCCTCCGCCAGGCGCTCGGCCCGGTCACCGATCAACCGGGGGATCTCCGTGGACAGGAGTTCCTCGGTCGCGGCCGACAGCTCGGGAGCGTCCGGCCGGGTCCAGCAGGCCGCGGCGACCACGGCACCGTCCTGCTCCGCGACCCAGGTGGCCCCTCGCTCCGCACCGGCGACTCCCGCATTCAGCCGGTAGAGAGCGGCCAGCCGGTCTCGGCTCGGGCGCTTCCCGAAGGCCCAGCGGATCCACGGGTAGTTCTCGAAGGCCTCGGCGAGCACCTCCCCCACCTCCGCGGCGTCGGCGCGGGTCGCCGGCCGGACACGGGTCGCCATCGTGGTCACTGCGCCTCCACGGTGAAAGGAACGGTGAGCACCTGTCCGTCGGCGAGCCGGAACTGACCCCACAGCTGGTAGGTGCCGGCCGTGGCGAACTCGGTGTGCACGTCGAGCTCCGGGCCGAAGGTCTGGCCCGGCAGGGCGAAGACCGGGCGACCGGACGCGTCCTCGACCTCGGCGTGCTCGTGGGCGAAGGTCTGCCCGTCGGCCCGCATGACCACGACGTGGCCGGCGGCGGCCAGATAGGGCTGCAGGTCGTCGATCGGCCGGCCGGTGGCGTCGTCGGTGAAGGTGAAGTGCAGGTCGCTGCGGCCGCCGGCCGTCGCGTCGCCCTCGAGCTCGACGCGGATCCGGTCGACCACTGCGCTGCGCGGCCCGGCCGCCCGGACCACCGGTTCCGGCGCGGCGCCGGCCACCGTGATCATCTGACGCTGGTGGACGTCGCCCATCTCGCCCTGCCGGCGGAACTCGGTGTTGACGATGTAGCGGCCGGCAGTGGGGAAGGTGACCTCCACGGCCAGCTGCCCGGGTGCGCCGGTCGGCTGGGGGTGGATGTGCGCGAACGTACCGAGATCCTCCCGCGTGGCGATCAGGTGCATCCACGCCTCGTGGCTGCGGGCGAGGTCCTCGACCGGCTCCCCGGTCTCGCTGTCCATGACGGTGACGACCAACCGGGTCGGCTGCCCGGGTCGCAGGTCGGCGGGCAGGTCGAGGCGGACGTCGACGCCGGCGTCGGTGGCGTCGGTGGCCGGTACCTCGGCCGTCATCATCTCGCTCATCGCCGGCCGCATCGGCATGCCAGTGCCCTGCACCCAGGCCAGTTGGCCGTTCATCCCGCGCTCGGCGAACTCCATCCGGCTGACCGCGGTCAGGCCGGCCCCGAGGCTCAGCGCGACCACCGCCACCCCGGTGAGGTAGGCGTACTGGCCGATCCGTGCGCGCAGCGGTGGGTGCAGGATCTCGGCGGCCGTGGCGGGGCGGCGGAAGCGGCGCAGCCGCAGCGCGTTGGTGACGACGCTGACCGAGCTCATCGCCATCGCCGCCGACGCCAGCACCGGGTCCAGCAGCAGCCCGTCCCACCAGTACAGGGCGCCGGCGGCGACCGGGATGAGCAGCACGTTGTAGCCGAACGCCCAGCCCAGGCCCTGCTTCATGGTGGTCACGGTGCGCCGGGACAGCGCGATCGCGGAGACGATGCCGCGCAGGTCGCCGCCGACCAGGGTGATGTCGGAGGCGGCGATGGCGACGTCGGCGCCGGTGCCGATGGCGATGCCCACATCGGCCGCGCTGAGGGCGGCGGCGTCGTTGATGCCGTCCCCGGCCATCGCGACGACGTGTCCCTGTTCCTGCAGGCGGCGGACCTGCGCCGCCTTGTCGGCGGGCAGAACCTCGGCGAGCACGTGCTCGATGCCGACCTGCTCGGCGATCGCGGTGGCGGTGGCGGCGTTGTCGCCGGTGAGCATCCACACCTGCAGCCCGAGCGCCCGCAGCTGGGCGACGGCCTCGGCGGACTCGGGCTTGACCGTGTCGGCGACGGACAGCACCGCGGCCGCGTTCCCGTCGATGGCGACGAACATCGGGGTACGGCCGGCCGCGGCGTCGGTGGCGGCGGTGGCCTCCAGCGCAGTGATCTCGATGCCGTGGGCGGTCATCAGGGCGGCGTTGCCGACCAGCAGGTGCCGCTGGTCGACGACGGCGTCGATGCCGTGGCCGGGCACGGCGTCGAAGGAGCGCAGCGGCGGCAGGTCGAGGAAGCGGGCGGTGGCGGCGGCGACGAGCGCCTCGGCGACGGGGTGCTCGCTGCCGGTCTCCGCGGCCGCCACCAGCGCGAGGACGTCGTCCTCGGCCCAGCCGCCGGTGGTGGTGACGCCCGTGAGGGCGGGCTTGCCGCGGGTGAGGGTGCCGGTCTTGTCCAGGACGACGGCGGTGACCCGGCGGGCGGTCTCCAGCGCGTCGCCGTTGCCGATGAGGATGCCGAGCTCGGCGGCGCGGCCGGTGCCGACCATGACCGCGGTCGGGGTGGCCAGTCCGAGGGCGCACGGGCAGGCGATGATCAGCACGGCGATGGTGGTGGTGATCGCCATCGTGAGCCGGCCGGTGTCCGGGCCGAGCAGCGCCCACGCGAGGAAGGTGGCCGCGGCCAGACCGAGGACGAGCGGCACGAACCAGGCCGAGACCCGGTCGGCGAGGCGCTGCAGCGGCACCTTGACGCCCTGCGCGTCCTCGACCAGGCGCACGATCTGCGCGAGTGCGGTGTCCGCACCGACCGCGGTGGCCCGCAGCACGACGGTGCCGGTGCGGTTGATCGTGGCGCCGATGACGGTGTCCCCGACGGTCTTGTCCACCGGCAGGCTCTCCCCGGTGAGCATGCTCTCGTCGACCGCGGTGGCGCCGTCGGTGACGACGCCGTCGACCGGCAGCTTCTCCCCGGGCCGTACCCGGACCAGGTCGCCGACGACGACCCGATCGACCGGCACGTCGATCTCGGCGCCGTCGCGCAGCACCCGGGCGGTCTTCGGGGCGAGCCCGACCAGGGCGGTGATCGCCGCAGCGGTCTGCTTCTTCGCCTTGGCCTCCATCCACCGCCCGGCGAGGACGAGGGCGAGGATGACCAGGGAGGTCTCGAAGTAGACGTGCAGCGGCAGCCCCCAGCGCTCGGCGGCCGCCGGCCACAGGGTGACGAACGCGCTGTACGCACAGGCGACGCCGGTGCCCAGCGCCACCAGGGTGTTCATGTTCGTCGAACGGTGCCTCGCGGCGGCCCAGGCGGCGCGGTAGACGTCGCGCCCGGCCCAGAACTGCACCACGGTGGCGACCACCAGGATCGCCGGCATCAGCCAGTCCATCGCGTCCAGGTACAACGGCACGTACATCAGGCCCATCAGCCCGAGGCCGGTGGCCAGGGTGATCTGCCACTTCCGCCTCAGCGCGGTCAGGTGCGCCTCGCCGTCCCGGTCCGTGCCGGGCGCGTCGGCGCCGCTGCCGGGGGGCTCGCCGGTGGGCTGGGCCTCGCGGCGCGGCGTGGCGGTGTAGCCCGCGCGGCTGACCGCCGCGGTCAGCTCCTCGAGGCCGACCTGGGCCGGGTCGAAGCGGACGGTGGCGACCTCGGTGGCCAGGTTGACCTCGGCGCCGGTCACACCGTCGAGCCGGTTGAGGGCCTTCTCCACCCGGCCGACGCAGGAGGCGCAGGTCATGCCGCCGATGTCGAGGGTGCAGCTGTCCGGCTCGAGTGCCGCGGCGGCGGGGGCGCTGGCCTGTGCGGTGGTCGTCATCGCGGTCTCCTGGTGGACGGGCGGTTCGGTCTACGGCTGGATCGTTCGCGGTGGGAGGCGCGCTCGGACCGGGGAGATCGCCAGGTTCACCGGCTGGCGCATGCCCGGTCTCCGGTCAGCCGTCGGCGGCCAGGTCGGTGTAGGCGGCGGGCGGCCAAGCGGCGAGGATCTTGGGCCGCAGGGTGGCGCCGAGGCGGCGGTAGAAGCGCTGAGCGTCGACGTTGTCGACCTCCATGCCCCAGCGGATGAGCAGCTGCTCGGGTGCGGCGAGGCGAGCGAGAGCGGCCATCAGCCGCCGGCCGACGCCGGCGTCGCGGTGCCCGGGGCGGACGTAGAGGTCGTCGAGGGCGAGCACGTCGCCGCCGGTCCACAGGTGCAGCTGGCGGACGGCGGAGACGTAGCCGACCGCGGCGCCGTCGCGCTCGGCCAGCAGGACGGTCACCTCGGGCCGGGCCAGCAGGAAGCGCCACTGCTCGAGGTCGACGTGCACGTGCGCGGTCTGGTCCTCGTGAGCGGCGATCTCGCCGACCATCGCGGCGACGTCAGCGGCGTCGGCCGGGGTGGCCCGGCGGATCCGGACGCCGACGGCAGTGAGGTGGGTGGTGACGGCGCTCATGGCGGGCAGTCCTCTCGGACAGGAGTGGTCGAAGGCGGTGGCGCGGCGGGAGCCGGCGGGCTGCTCCCGCCGCGCCGACGGGGACGGGGCGGTGTGCCGGCCGTCCGGGTGTCAGCAGTGCGCGTACTCGTGCGGGCGCAGCAGCATCGCCGCGGCCATCGCCGGGAGCATGAGCACGTGGCCCCAGATCATCAGGGCGCCGGTGCCGATGAGCCCGAGGGCGAGCGGGACGAACAGCACCAGGAAGGGCAGGTACATGGCCGTGCCCATCTCGGCGATGGGCCGCCAGCGGTGGCCGCGGACCTTCATCCACGCGGACATGGCGACGGTCATGTTCGTCGCCATGATGAGCGCTCCCGTGTAGGGGTTGGACATCAGGCCGGGGGCGCCGACGGCGTCGAGGACGAGGTTCCACACCGGGTGCAGGGCCACCATGCCCACGGCCATCGCGACGACCATCTCGAGGAAGTGGAGGGTGAACGTCCTGGCGCTCAGGTGGGGCGTGGCGTGCGCCGTCTCAGCGTGTGCGGTGGCGACGCTGGGTGTGCGGGTCGGGGTGGGCACTGTGGGTCTCCGGTGAGGGTCGGGGTGGGCGGGGGTCACGGGACGAGGGCGTAGCCGGCCTCGTCGACGGCGGCGGCGATGTCGGCGCGGTCCACCGGGCGCTCGGCGGTGACGGTGACGGTGCCGCTGGCCAGGTCGACGGTGACCGACTCGACGCCGTCGACGGCGGCGATCTCCTCGGTGACGGCGCGCTGGCAGTGCCCGCAGGTCATGCCGGTGACGGTGAAGGTGGTCGAGCCGACGAAGGTGCGCGGCGTGCTGGACAGCATGGGAACTCCTCGGGGTGCGGGTGGTGGTGCGGTCGGGAAGAAGCGTCGGCGCGGGGGTGGGGCGTCTCACCGGGGAAATCGCCGGGATCTGAGCCAGGAGGGTCGGGCAGCGACCGGGGCCTGCGGTGTGGCCGCCGGTGGCGTGGGGGCGTGCGGTCAGCTGCCGCAGCAGCGGGGACGTCGCCGCCAGGGCCGGGAGGGCTGCAGGCACCGGACCAGCCGGGCCCGTTGCGCGTCGCGGATGAGCTCCTGCGCTCGGGATCGGGCCAGGTACTCGTGGGTGAAGGTCATGGGGTTCTCCTGGATGGGGACGGGGCAGGCGGTGGGTTGCCGGGCGGGCGCGGAGCCGCCGCCGGTGCTGCGGTGGTCGGCGGGCCAGATGCCGGTGCTGACCCTGTGCGTGGGTGAGGGCGCCCGCACCGGGAAGATCGCCGGGATTGCCGGACGTGCCGTCAGCGACGTTGCGGCGGGCCATCCGCCCGGTGGTCAATCAGCCGGCGGCGGGCACGCGGGTCCGGGTGATGGCCGCGGCCAGTTCCCGGGGTCGCTCGAGGCCGAGCATGTGCGGGCTCTGATCGACAACGGTCAGCTGGCCGCCCGGCCGCTCACCTGACTCCCGCCGCCCTGGCTCTCACACGGGGCTCCGTCCGGTCGCAGCGGCAACCCGTCGTGCGGTCACTGGCATGGGGTTGCCTGCTGCGGCGGGCCGCCGGCGCGTAGTCGACCTACGGGTCACCGCCCGACGGCGGGCAGGGCTTGCACGTGCGGGGCCGAGACGTGCAGGACCTGGTACCGCTGCCCCCAACCCTCCGCTGGCTGCTCGGCCCAGAGGCGGAAGCGCACCATCTCCCAGGTGGCCGGGTCCACCACCAGCGCGCAGCTGTGCAGTCCGCTGGTGGCCTGCTCCGCGGCCAGGTCGGCGAGGGCCGCATCGACGGCGTCGGCCACCGGCACGTCCGCCGGCAGACTGCTGGTGGTGCGCGTCGCCGCCGTCGGCGTGGCCGCCCAGGCCGGGCCCGGCTGGAAGGCCACGCCGGTCCAGTGCCGCACGACCGGCCGGCCGAAGTCGGCGCTGAGCCCGGCGAATGGCGGGCCGAAGAGGAACTGGTTCATGCCGGCCGCATCAGCCCACAGGTAGAACGGCGCGTACTGGTTCACCGGGGAGCCGAGCACACCCCGCTCCCGGACGGCGTATGCCTTCACGCCCAGGCCGGGGAAGGCGTCGGTGCCCGAGCCGCGCGTCGCGACGCGGCGGCGGATGATCGTCATGTCGTAGTCGGCGGGCAGGGTGATCTCGTACTGCATCGCGTGCATCGGGCTCCTCGGGTCCCTGGGGGACGCGGGTCACCGTCGCGCGTCCGGAGCGGATTGTCAGGTGGCTCGGCTGAACTGGTGCGCCGGCCCGGTGAGCGCGGGCCGGGCGGCGGCGATGCCGGCACGGTGCCCCGGCCGGTCCACGGTGGCAGTGGCGGGGCGGCCGCCGTTGTGGCCGACGCTGCGCCGGGCGGTGCGGCGGAAACCCCCGCACCGCCCGGCTGCCCGGAGCTCAGTGGCCGTGCATCCCGTGGCCGTGGCCGTGCGCATCGGCTGCGGGCTTGCCGACGGGCACGGCCAGGGCGGTGAGGACGAACAGGGCGGCCAGGACGACGGCGGTGGCGGTGAAGGCTCGGCCGTAGCCGTCGATCAAGCCGGCGGAGGTGGCCAGGTTCCCGGCGATCGCGGTGAGCGCGGCGACGCCGAGGGCAGCGCCGATCTCGTGACCGGTCATCATCAGCCCCGAGGCCAGCCCGGAGCGCTCAGCGGGCACGTCGCTCATGGCGGCGACGGCGATGGCCACGAACATCGGGCCGACGCCGGCACCGACGAGCAGGAACCCGGGCAGCACGTTGGCGGCGTAGGAGGTGCCCCCGGCGCCGGTGGCCAGCAGCAGCACGCCGGCGGCCATGACCACCAGCCCACCCAGGATCAGGGTGCGGGCGCCGAGGTGGCCGATGACCTTCGACGCGACCGCGGCCCCGGCGGTGATGGCGCCGGCCAGCGGCAGGAACTGCAGCCCGGCGACGACCGGCGAGGAACCCACGATGGCCTGTAGGTACAGCGACGTCAGGAAGATCGCGCCGACCACCACGCCGGTCACGCCAGCCATCACCGCCGAGGCCGAGACCAGCGACCGGATCCGCCAGGTGGACGGCGGCACCAGCGGGTCGGCGGCGCGGCGCTCCAGGCGGGCGAAGGCGGAGAGCAGCACCGCCGCGGCGGCCAGCGCGATCCACGTGCGCGGCGCGGTCGGTCCGGCCGAGCGGATGGCCTCGATGCCGAACACCAGGGCCAGCAGGCCCGTCACCAGCGTCAGCGCGCCGGGCATGTCCAGCCGGCGCAGCGCGGCGGGCTGCGTGGTGCCGCGGGCCACCGCGCGCAGGGTGCCGGCGACGACGGCGACGCCGATCGGCACGTTGATGAAGAACACCGCCCGCCAGCCGAGCGCGCTGGTCAGCGCCCCGCCGAAGAGCACGCCGGCGGCGATGCCGAGGCTGCCGACGGTGCCCCAGACGGCGAGTGCGGTCTGCCGCTGCCTGCCGGCGTAGGCGGTCATGATGATCGACAGCGCGGCCGGGGTGAGCAGCGCAGCGCCGGCGCCCTGCGCCGCCCGGGCCAGGATCAGCGTCAGCGGGGTCTGCGCCAGGCCGCTGACCAACGAGGCGGCGGTGAACAGGCCGATCCCGGCGAGGAAGGCGCCGCGGCGGTTGAGCAGGTCGGCGATCCGGCCGCCGAGCAGCAGCAGCCCGCCGGACAGCAGCACGTAGGCGCTGATCGCCCACTGGTAGTCGGCGGCGGACAGGTGCAGCGCGTCGCTGATCGACGGCAGGGCGACGTTCACCACCGACACGTCCAGGATGACCATGAACTGGGCGGCGATCATCAGCGCGAACACCGTCCACGGCCGGCGTGGCTCGTCCGCGGCCGGCACCGGGTGCCCGAAGGCGTGGCTGCCCGGGGCGTGACCGCCCGGCGTGTGGGGGTGCTCGTGGGCGGGGGCCGCCGGTTCGGCGGCGGGGTGGGCCGACATGGCTCCTCCTCGAGGTGGGACTGCGGGACTGGCTGCCACGCTCTCCGCCGCCGGGATCGCTCACGCCGGGAAAACCACCAGGTTCACGATCACCGGCGCTCTCTGCTGCGGTCGGTACGGTTCCGCTCGTGCTGGCCGGACGGGATGCCGAACGTGCGGCGATCGCCGCCCTGCTCGACGCTGCACGGACCGGGACCGGCGGCGCGCTGGTCGTCCGCGGCGTGGCCGGATCGGGGAAGTCGACGCTGCTGACCGACGCCCTTGCCGCCGCCGCGGACATGCGGGTGCTGCGCACGTCTGGGGTGGAGTCGGAGTCCCCGCTCGCGTTCGCCGCGCTGCAGCGGCTGCTGTGGCCGCTGCGCGGCCGGATCGAGACCCTGCCCGCGCCGCAGCGGATCGCGTTGGGAGCCGCGCTGGGCGAGGCCGAGGGTGAGGGCGACCGGTTCCTCGCGTTCCTCGGCACGCTGAGCCTGCTCGCTGACGCCGCCGAGCAGGCCCCGGTGCTCGCCGTCGTCGACGACGCGCACTGGCTGGACGATGCCTCGGCGGCGGCGCTGCTGTTCGCCGCCCGCCGGCTGCAGGCCGAGCGGGTGGCGCTGCTGTTCGCCGCCCGCGACGGCGGCGCCTACGGGTTCGACGTCCCCGACCTGCCCACCGTGGTCCTCGGCGGCGTCACCGGAGCCGCCGCCGACACGCTGCTGGCCGCCCGGGCCGGCGGCCCGGTGGACCCGGGCGTGCGCGACCGACTGGTGGCCGCCACCGGCGGCAACCCGCTCGCGCTGGGCGAGCTCGCCGGCGCGCTGACCGGCGACCAGCTCACCGGCCGGGCGCCGCTGCCCGCAGCGCTGCCGCTGACCGGCGGCGTCGAGCGCGGGTTCCTCGACCGGTACCGGCGCCTCCCGGACCCCGCGCAGCGGTTTCTGCTCGTCGCCACGGCCGACGACACCGGCCGCCTCACCGTCGTCCGCGACGCCGCCGAGAGGCTCGACGCCGGCGACGACGCCTTGGACGCGGCCGAACGGTCTGGACTGCTGAGCGTCGACGGCGACACGATCTCCCTCTACCACCCCCTGGTCCGCTCCGCGGTGTACCGGGCGGCGACCAGCGCCCAGCGCCGCACCGCGCACCGGGCGCTGGCCGACGTGCTCGCCGCCGACCCCGACCGCCGCGCCTGGCACCTCGCAGCCGCCGCCGACCGTCCCGACGGGTTGGTGGTCGCAGCGCTGGACGGCGTGGCCGAGCGGGCGTCGGCGCGGGGCGGGCACGAGGCGGCGGCCGCGGCGTGGGCGCGCGCCGCGGAGCTCACCGCGGACCCGGCCGCCCGGTCCTGCCGGCTGGCCGCCGCCGCGCACGCAGCGTGGTTCGCGGCCCGGCCGCAGCGGGCCTCCTCGCTGGCCGAGGCGGCCCGACCACTTGCCACCGATCCCCTGCTGCGCGCCGACCTGGACCGGCTGCGCGCTCGGGTGGAGTGGAACGTCGGATCGCCGCTGGTCGGGCACCGGATCCTGCTGCACGCCGCCGCCGAGGTCGCCGACGCCGACCTCGACCGCGCCCGGGCGATGACCATGCTCGCCGCCGCGGTCGGCACGCACGCCGGCGACGGCACCGAGGACATGACCACCCAGGCCACGGTCCTCGGCGACCCGGCCACCGCCGACGACGCCCGGAGCCGCTGCTACGCCCGGCTGCTATCGGGGTTCGTGCACGCCCGCGCCGGCCGGTGGGCGCAGGCCGCCGCGCAGTTCCACCCGGCGTTCACCGAGTGCGACCCCGGTGAGGACATCGACCTGCGGGCCAACCTCGGGGTGGCCGCGTTCCTGCTCGGCGACGCCGACGTGATCCTCACCCACCACACCCGGCTGCTGGCCTCCGCCCGCGAGGCCGGCGCGCTGACCACCATCGTCTACGCGCTGACCCGGCGGGCGTTCGGGGAGGTGGCCACCGGCGACTGGCGGGCGGCTGCCGCCGGCGCCGCCGAGGCCCTCGACCTGGCCACCGGCAGCGGCCAGCCAACGCTGACCCGCTTCCCGCACGCCTGGCTCGCGTTGCTGGCCGCCCTGCGCGACGAGCCGGGCCAGCTCGTCGAGCACCTCGGCGCCGTCGACGCCGCACCGGGAGCCGGGGTGACTGCGCCGATCGTCGACGACCTGGCCCGCTGGGCGCGCGGCGTGACCGCCGACACTCCCGCCGCGGCGGTGCACCACCTCCAGCAGCTGGGCAACGGCCCCGGCACCGTCGCCCGGCTGGCCGCCCTCGACCGCCTCGAGGCCGCCGTCCGCGCCGACCGCCCGGAGCTGGCCAGCGGCTGGGCCGCGGAGCTCGAGGCCTTCGGCACCGCCGTCGACGCCGCGTGGGCGCTCGCCGCCGCCGCCTACGGCCGGGCGCTGCTGGCCGAGGGCGCCGAGGCCGAGGCGGAGTTCGAACAGGCCATCAAGCACGCCGCGGCCGGCGGGCACCGATTCGATCAGGCCCGCATCCACCTCGGCTTCGGCGAGCACCTGCGTCGCGCCCGCCGTCGGGTCGACGCCCGCACCCACCTGCGCGACGCCCTGGAGGTGTTCGAGGACCTCGGCGCCGCCCGCTGGGCCACGCGCGCCGCCACCGAGCTGCGGGCCTCCGGCGAGACCGCACGCCGCCGTGACGTCACCACCGCCACCGACCTGACCGCGCAGGAACGGCAGGTCGCCGGGCTGGTGCGGCAGGGGCTGTCCAACCGGGACGTCGCCGCGCGGCTGTTCGTGTCCCCCCGCACCGTCGACTTCCACCTGCGCAACGTGTTCAGCAAGCTGGGGGTGGCCTCCCGCGCCGAGCTCACCGCCCTTCCGCTGGACTAGGCGCCCCTCGCCGGGCCGCGCTGGGGGTGGGGTGCCCGGCGGAGAACCTGGTGGTTTTCCCGGCGTGAGGCCATCCGGCCCGCTCCTAGCGTCCGAGCAGACCCAGCCCGGACGAAGGAGCCCGCCTGTGACCAGCGCCACTGCGGCGACCACGGAGTCCCCGACCCGGCGCGCCGGCGGCCTGCGCGGCGCGCTGGCGCGACGCTGGCCGACCGCGCTCGGCGCCGTCGCCGCCGTCAACAGCCTCGTGCTCGTCGCACGGCTGCCCGAGTCCGCACAGGCCTGGATCAGCGCCTGGTGCGTGCTGCTCGCCGCGGTCATCTACCTCACCTGGGGCACTGCCCGCGGCGACCTGGCGAACCGGCGGCTGCTGACCGCGCAGACCACCGCGGTGCTGGCCTTCGGCGCGGTGGCCATCGCCGCGGTCACGGTTCACCCGGCCGCCGGCCGGTACGTGCTGGCCGCCGGGTGGCTCGCCCATGCGGCCTGGGACGTCGTCCACCACCGCCTCGGCCGGGTCGTGCCCCGCTGGTACGCCGAGACCTGTCTGGTCGCCGATCTCGTCCTCGCCGCCGCGCTCCTCACCGTCGGCCTCGGCTAGCGCACGGCGCCACCTTCCTGCTCCGCCGCTCCCTCTCGCCCCGTCAGGAGACGTCATGCCCATCCCCGCACGCACCGCCGACCCGACCCTCGACGTGCTCGTCATCGGTGCCGGCCAGGCCGGACTCGCCCTCGGTCACCGCCTCGCCACTCGCGGCGCGGACTTCCTGCTGCTCGACGCCGGTCCGGAGATCGGCTCCTCCTGGCGCAACCGCTGGGACTCGCTCCGGCTGTTCAGCCCGGCCCAGTACGACTCGCTGCCCGGCCTGCCGTTCCCCGCCCCAGCCGACACCCACCCCAGCAAGGACGAGGTCGCCGACTACCTCGCCGCCTACGCCACCCACTTCGCCCTGCCGGTCCGGCTGAACACCCCGGTCGTCCGGATGCACCGCGACCCGGACGGGCTCTTCGCGGCCACCACCCCGATCGGCACGGTCCGCGCCCGGCAGGTCGTCGTCGCCACCGGCCCCTTCCAGAGCCCGCACACCCCCGCCCTGTCCGACCAGCTGGATCCGGGTGTCCCGCAGTTGCACAGCGCCGAGTACCGCAACCCGACCCAGCTGCCCGGCACCGGCCGGGTGCTGGTGGTCGGTGCGGCCAACTCAGGACTGCAGATCGCCGCCGAGTTGGGCACCACCCAGCCGGTCACCGTGGCGGTCGGCACCCGCCCGACCGAGCTGCCGCAGCGCATCGCCGGCCGCGACCTGTTCTTCTGGCTCACCAGGTCCGGGTTCTTCACCGTGCCTGCACACACCCGCATCGCCCGCCGGCTGCGCGCCCGCGGCGACCTGGTCATCGGCACCCGCAGCCGCCAGTTGCGGCGCCGCGGGATCGACTTCCGGCCGCGGCTGACCGACCTCGCCGGTCGCACCGCGACCTTCGCCGACGGCGGCACCGTCGACGTTGACGCGGTCGTGTGGGCCACCGGCTACCGCCCCGACTACTCCTGGCTGCACGTGCCCGGCGTCATCGTCGACGGGCAGGTCCGCCATACCGCCGGAGCCACCGACGTCCCTGGGCTGTACTTCCTCGGCCTGCCCTGGCAGACCTGCCGCGGCTCGGCGCTGCTCGGCTTCGTCGGCGCCGACGCCGAGGCGCTCGCCGCCCGGATGGCCCGCGACACGCTACAAGGCTCGGAACCGAACGATGCGGGCATCCACCAGTGGGCAACTCCGGCGATCTCACCTTCACCAGGGTGACCAGCACCGTCACGGTCCTGGCGCCAGCCGCAGCCGGCCGAGCTCCGGAGGCCGCAAGCGCTCTGTGACCGGGATCTCTGGCACAACCGCCCGAGATGCACGCACACACGACGAGGGCCCTCACAGTGTCTGTGAGGGCCCTCGTGCCTTGTAGCGGGGGCAGGATTCGAACCTGCGACCTCTGGGTTATGAGCCCAGCGAGCTACCGAGCTGCTCCACCCCGCGTCGGTGACACCACTGTACACGTCCCCGCGACGGTGCCGGTGGGCCCCGGCGGACCACCGCTCGGGCCGTCGGCTCCCGCGTGTCTCCGCAGGGCACCGCCGGAGCGCGGGTCGCACGACGCCCGGGCGGATCCGGTGGCGCTCCCCCGACGGCTACGCCTCCGGCACCCCTCTCGCGCCGATCGACGTGCCGGAGTCCTGGGTGTCCCCGGGCCGGCGCGGCACGGGCAGCGCCGGGGCGGCTCCCCCGGGAGCAGCGGGACCGCCGACGGCACGACGGCGCCGCGCGTCCACACTCCGCGCGACGAGCTTGCCGAGCTCCCAGAGCACCAGCAACGCCAGGGCGGGCACCAGCGCCCAGCCGAACTGGGCCAGGCTGATCGGCGTCGTGTCGAGCAGCCGGTGGAAGACGTCCATCTGCGTGACGAGCACCGCGAGGACGAACTCGGCCAGCAGCGTCCAGTTCATCTGCTTGCTGTCGAACGTGGCGGTGGTCAGCACGGTCTGGGTCTCGCTCCGGCACTCGAGGGCCGCCACGATCAGGCTGAGCGAGAACGAGGTGAACGCGACGGACTGGGCCACCTCGAGCCCGCCGAAGGAGGTGGTCCCGAGCGAGATCAGCAGGAGCAGGCCGACGGTGATCACCAGCCCGGTGAGCCCGACGGTGGCCATCAGCCGCGGCGTCAGCAGGGACTCGCCGCGCGGGCGGGGACGCGTCCGCATGAGGCCAGGGGTCTCCTGGTCGAAGCCGAGCGCCAGTCCGAACGCCGCGTTGACGAAGAAGTGGATCCACAGCACCTGCGCGGGCGTGAACGGCTCCCCGGCGGCGATGTTGAACAGGCTGGCGCCGAGGAAGGTGAGGACGAAGACGACCAGCAGGACCAGGACGAACCGGATGTACTTGGTCAGGTTGTCGTAGATCTTCCGGCCCTGCTCGACCGCGAAGACGATCGTGGCGAAGTCGTCGTCCGAGAGGATCATCCGGCCGGCGTTCTTGGCGACGTCGGTCCCGCTGCCCATGGCGATCCCGATGTCCGCCGCCTTGATCGCCGGCGCGTCGTTGACGCCGTCGCCGGTCATCGCGACGACGTCGCCCTTCTTCTGCAGCGTGTCGACCAGCAGGACCTTGTGCTCGGGCGCCACCCGGCCGACGACTCCGATGCGCTCGATGCGGAAGAGACGCTCGTCCTCGGGCAGGGCGGCGAAGTCCTCCCCGAGGACCGCCTCGCCGGGGATGCCGAGCTGCTCGGCGATGGCCGCGCCGGTGACCACGTCGTCACCGGTCACCATGCGCACCCGGATGTGGGCGGCCTGCGCGCGCTCGACGGCAGCGCGCGACTCCGCCCGTGGCGGGTCGACCATCCCGACCAGGCTGGTCAGCTCCAGGTCGGTGACGTAGCGCGCCAGGTCGCCGTCCGGGTCGAAGTCGGCCGGGCGCAGGTCCCGGAAGGCCGCGGCCATGACCCGCCGTCCGGCCCGCCCCATGCGCTCGACGTGCGCGTCGGCCCGCTCCTGCGCGGTGGCGTCCCAGGGCACCGGGCCGGCCAGGGACAGGGCGCTGGTCACGCGGGCCATGACGGCCGGGGCCGCGCCCTTGACGAAGCACCGGACGACCGGCTCCCCGTCCGGGCGGGTCGTCGCGTGGAACGTCGCCATGAGCTTGATCGTCGGGTCGAACGGCAGGGTGGCCAGCCGCGGCAGCCGCTCCCGGGTGCCGTCGATGTCGAGGGCCGCCTTGTGGGCGAGCACCAGCAGCGCGCCCTCGGTCGGGTCGCCGACGACCCGACCGTCGACCAGCTGCGCGTCGTTGGCCAGGACGTAGGGCAGGATCGCCGCCTCGATGGACGGCGACGTCCCCGCGGCGTGGTGGACCCGCCCCTCCAGGTCGTAGCCGCTGCCGGAGACGGTGTAGCGGTCGCCGACACCCACGACCTCGACGACCGTCATCTGGTTCAGCGTCAGCGTGCCGGTCTTGTCCGAGTTGATCGCGGAGGTGAAGCCGAGCGTCTCGACCGACGGCAGTTCCTTGACGATGGCGTTGCGCTTGGCGAGCTCCACCCCGCCGAGGGAGAGGATCATCTGGGTCACCGTCGGGAGGGCCTCCGGGACGGCGGCGATCGCGAGCGCCACCGCGCTGACGAACAGCACGTCCCAGGCCTCCCCGCGGGTGCGGCCGAGGGCGAACATCACGACCATCGTCAGACCGGCCGCGATGGCGATCCACAGGGTCAGCCGGTCGAGCTCGGCGGTGAGGGGCGTCTTCTCCCTGCCCTTCGCCGAGAGCATCGCCGAGATCTTCCCGAGCTCGGTGTCGGCTCCGGTGGCGGTGACGATCATCGTGCCGCTGCCGTGCGTCACCGGCGTGTTCATGAACGCCATGTCGGTCTGGTCGCCCGGGCCCAGCCGGCCGGCGTCGAGGGTCCGGGCGTCCTTGGCCGCGGGGACGCTCTCGCCGGTCAGCGCCGACTCGTCGATCTGCAGCGCGCTGGCGGTCAGGACGCGTCCGTCCGCCGGCACCTGGTCGCCGGCGGTGAGCAGCACGACGTCGCCGACGACGAGCTGCTCGGCGGGGACCTCGGCCGCCTCCCCGTCCCGGTGCACCCGCGCCGTCGTCCTGACCATCGACCGCAGCGCCTCCATCGCGCTCTCGGCCTTGCCCTCCTGGCGCAGGCCGATGACCGCGTTCAGCACGGTGAGGACCAGCAGCAGGACGGCGGTGCCCCACTCGGCCACGACGGCGGAGACCACCGCGGCAGCGACCAGGATGATCTGCATGTAGCTGCGGTACTGCTCGACGAACCGCAGCCAGCCCGGTCTGCGTGGCTCCTCGGGCAGCACGTTGGGACCGTGCGCGCGCAACCGCTCCGACACGGCGGCGGCCGACAACCCGACCTCCGGGTCGACGCCGAGCGCCCGGGCGACCTCGCCGGGCGACCGCGCGTACCAGTCGTCGCCGCGGGGGACGGTCGTCCCCGGGACGTGCCCTGTGCGCATCGCCGCCTCCGGCCGGTGCGTGCCCATCGGACTAGCCCCGGACGTCCGCCGGCCGGGCGACCCCCGGCCGCTTGCGCTTGCGCCGGTGCCCGTCGTGACCGTGGTCCTCGTGCCCGTGGCCGTCGTGCCCGTGGCCGTCGTGCCCGTGCCCGTCGTGCGCCGCCGCCCAGGGATCGGGCGCGGCCCCTTCCGGGGCCTCAGCCTCGAGCTCGCGCCGGGCCGTCCCGAGTTCGCGCAGGGTGTCCGGGCCGACCGCCGGGAAGTGCGGGTCGATCTCGATCAAGGTGTGGGCCATCACCGCGCCGGCGCAGATGCGGGCGAACCACTTGCGGTCCGCCGGGATGACGTACCACGGAGCGTGCTCCGTGCTGGTCGCCGAGAGCATCTGGGAGAAGGCGACCTGGTAGTCGTCCCACCGCTGCCGCTCGCGGGCGTCGGCGGCCGAGAACTTCCAGTTCCGCTCGGGGACGTCGATGCGCTTGAGGAAGCGCACCCGCTGCTCCTCCTTGGACAGGTTCAGGAACAGCTTCACCACCGAGATGCCGTTGTCGACCAGGTAGCGCTCCCAGTCGTTGATCTCCCGGTAGCGGCGGTTCCAGAGGGCGTCGTCCAGCCGGGGCAGTCGCTGGCGGGCCAGGGCCTCGGGGTGCACGCGCACCACGAGGACCTCCTCGTAGTGCGACCGGTTGAAGATGGCGATCTCGCCGCGTGCGGGCAACCGGCGGGAGTAGCGCCAGAGGTAGTCGTGACCGAGTTCCGCAGCGGAGGGCACCTTGAAGCTGCTGACGTGGACGCCCTGCGGGTTCACGCCGCTCATGACGTGCCGGATCGTCCCGTCCTTGCCACCCGCGTCCAGGGCCTGCAGGCACACCAGCACGCCGCGCGTGCTCTCCGCGGCGAGACGCGCCTGGTACTCGGCGAGCATCGCGATGCCGATCTCCAGGAGCTCCTGGCCGTCCCTCTTCTTGGAGACCATGTCGGAGCGGTAGCCCGGGTCGAAGTCCCTGCCGAGCTCGACCACGGACCCCGGCGGGACCCGTAGCGGCTCGATGAAGGCCGCGATGCGCTCCCTGCGCTCGTCGGTCACCTCCACCATGGTGGCCACCTCCTGCGATGACCCGGGTCCGGCGGTCGGGTCCGCGAGCGCACCTGCCCCGACGCGGGTGCGATGGCCTCCCAGGGTGGCCCCGGCCCTCGACGGCGACCTCGCCCGCTCCGGATGACCGTCCGCGGTCCACGACCGGGACGGGCGACCGGCTGCCCCGGCCCGCGTCGCTCGACCCGTCGGACGGCGCGGTCCGCAGGCGGGGGCGCACCCGGTTCGGCGCGCCCCCGCCGTGCGGGATCAGCCCGTCGGTTCCGCCGGTGCCCCCGCGGCGGCCCGGGCCGCCTCGTAGGCCTCGACCGCCCGCTGCAGGTCGGCCAGCGCCTGCCCCTGCGCCGCGAAGTCGCCGCTGCGCTGGGCGTCCTCGAGCCGCTGCAGCGCCGCGTCGACGTCCCGGACCGCCTGGTCGAGCTCCGGCGTCGTCGTCCCGCCGTCGGCCGGCGGGGTCGTGGGCTCCGCCGGTGCCGAGGGGTCGGCGGGCTCCGTCGGGGTCGCCGGCTCCTGCTCGTCGGGGGTCGCCCCCGCGTCGTCGGAGTCGGTGGCGGTGTCGCCGGCCCCGGCGCCGAAGACCTGGTCGAGGGCGTCGGAGAGGGTGTCGGCGTAACCGACCCGCCCGCCGTAGTTGACCAGCACCTTCCGCAGCAGCGGGAAGGAGTTCTCCCCGGTCCCCTCGACGTAGAGCGGCTGCACGTAGAGCAGGCCGTTGGCGCCGATCGGCAGCGTGAGCAGGTTGCCGAACACCGCCTGCGAGTCCTCGCTGTTGAACAGCGTCAGGTCTCGCGCGACCTCGTCGTTGGTGTTGAACGACTGCTGCACCTGCTGCGGCCCGCGGAACGGGGTGTTGCCCGGCAGCCGGAGCACCTGGATCTCGCCGTAGGTGTCCGGGTCGCTCGACGCGGAGATGAACGCCGAGAGGTTCTGCCGGCGGAACGCGTTGAGGGCGCTGGTCAGCTGGAACGTCGGGTCCGGCTCACCGGGCCGCGCGGCCAGGATGTAGTACGGCGGCTGGGCCTCGTCGGCCGCCGTCGCCTCCTGCGACTGGGTCGGGTCCGCGGGCACCGCCCACCGGTCGTTCTGGCTGTAGAAGTCGCTCGGGTTGCTCACGTGGTACCGGGTGAGGATGTCCCGCTGCAGCTTGAACAGGTCCTCCGGGTACCGGACGTGGTCGACCAGTTCCTCGCTCATCGCCTCGCGCGGCTCGATGACGCCCGGGAAGGCGGCCGTGTAGGCCTTGAGGACCGGGTCCTGCTCGTCCCACTCGTAGAGCCGCACGGTGCCGTCGTAGGCGTCGACGGTGGCCTTGACCGAGTTCCGGATGTAGTTGAACTGCTCGTTGGGCAGCGCCGTCGTGCCGGTGCCGGTGAGCGCGTCGGCCGCGGCCTCCCCGAGCTCCATCCGCTCGGAGTAGGGGTAGGCGTCCGAGGTCGTGTAGCCGTCGAGGATCCACACCACCCGGCCGTCGATCACCGCGGGGTACGGGTCGCCGTCGACCTCGAGGAACGGCGCGGCCTTCTCCACCCGCTGCCGCGGGTCGCGGACGTAGAGCACCTTGGAGGCGTCGTTGACCGCGCCCGAGAGCAGGAAGTTGCGCTCGCGGTAGTAGATCGCGAAGGTCAGCTGCCGGAAGAAGCTGCCGATCGCGACGCCGCCCTCGCCGTCGTAGGTGTTGTTGACCTCGCCCTCGGAACCGTCCTCGGGCCGGTCGAACTCGCGGGCGGTCGCACCCTCCGGCGCGCCGACCACCGAGTAGTCCTCGATGAGCTCGCCGTAGTAGATGCGCGCCTGTTCGACGTCGATGTCGCCGACGGTGGGCAGGTCGCGGCTGGTGAAGTTCGGCTCGCCGCCCTCCTGGCCGGTGACCACCTGGTTGGCAGGCGCCGCCACGAAGCCGTTGCCGTGCGTGTAGACGGTGTGCCGGTTGATCCAGGTGTCCTGGTTCTCCGAGAGGCTGTTGCTGTCGAGCTCGCGCACGGCGACCACGTAGTCGCGGGTCTCCCCGTCGATCGTGTACCGGTCGATGTCGAGCTTCTCGGGGAAGCCGTAGACGTTGCGGATCTGCTGGCGCGCGGTGAACGTGCCGGCCAGCACGTTCGGGTCGAGCAGCCGGGCGTTGGGGATGGTCGCGTCGTCGGCGCGCAGCTCGGCCAGCGCGGCGTCGGTGTCGACCTCGTCACCGGTGTTCTGCTGCGCGAAGTCGACGTAGTCGACGTCCTCGTCGGTCAGCCCGTAGGCGTCCCGGGTCGAGGCGATGGCCCGCTCGATGTAGTCCGCCTCGCGCTCGTTGGCGCTGGGGCGGACGACGAACTGCTGCACGATCGCCGGGTAGGCCACACCGATGACCAGGCTCGACAGCAGCAGCAGCACCAGGGCGGCGGCCGGCAGCCGGAAGTTGCGGACGACGACGTTGGCGAAGAACGCGATCGCGCAGAACGCCGCGGCGAAGACCAGGATCGTCTTGGCCGGCAGCAGCGCGTTGACGTCGGTGTAGCTCGCCCCGCTGAACAGCTCGCCCCGGTCGGAGTAGACCAGGTCGTAGCGGTCGAACCAGTAGGCGACCGCCTTCAGCGCCACGAACAGGCCCAGCAGCACCGACAGCTGCACCATCGCCGCGCCGGTGAGCTTCTGCCCCGGCGTCTGCAGCCGGAGGCCCCCGAACACGTAGTGGGTGAGCACCGACCCGATCAGCGCCAGGATCACGATGGCGAAGCCGAAGCCCAGCAGCAGCCGGTAGAAGGGGTACTCGAAGACGAAGAACGACAGGTCCAGCCGGAACTGGGGGTCGGTCCGGCCGAAGGGCACCGCGTTGCGGAAGGTCAGCCAGGTCTCCCAGCTGCCCTGCGCGGTGAAGCCGGCGAACAGGCCCACGACGACGGCGACGGCGGTGAGCACCAGGGTGCGGCGCGGCTCCAGCGACTGCCGGTAGCGCTCCAGGTTCTGCTGCTCCAGCGACATCGGCCGGAACGCCGGGCGGAACCGGTAGGCCAGGTACACCGCCAGCGCGGTCAGCCCACCGGTGGCCACGCCGGCCACGGCGAACAGCAGCGCGCGGGTCTGGAGCTCGGTCCAGAACACCTCGGTGAACCCGGTCTCGTCGAACCAGAGGTAGTCGACGTAGACGTTGGTCAGGGTGCCGATGGCCGTGAACAGCACCAGCAGCACGGCGACGGACCCGATGACGACCTTCGCCCGCCGCGACAACGTCGGCACGGACACGGGGGGCCGCATGGCCACGAGCGGTCTCCTTCAGTTGCGGTGCGACGCCACACCCGGAGGGGTGCGACGCCGCGGCGGGGCGACCGCGTGCGGTCGGACGGACGTCGTCACCGACGCCGGCACCGGCCCGTGCGGTCGGCCGGTGTCGTCCCGACCAACGACCGGCGCGGCACCGGGTTCCCGCGGGCCTCCGTGCTGCCCGACAGCTTCCCCCACTCCGGGGGGTCGGTGACGGGCGGTCGGCACGAGCGGGGTCAGCAGCCCTGGGGGGTGCGGCCCTCGCGGAGGTCCTCGAGGGCGGTCAGGGCGTCGTCGAGGTCGGCCACCCGGGCCAGGGTCAGCCCGGTGGCCGGGGAGCCGAGCGCGTCGGCGCAGTTGTCGGCCGGCACGAGGAACAGCTCGGCGCCGATGTCCTCGGCGGCGACCATCTTCAGCTGGATGCCCCCGATGGGACCCACGGTGCCGTCGGCCTCGATCGTGCCGCTGCCGGCGATCACCGCGCCCTCGGTGAGGTCGGCGTCGCCCACCAGGTCGAGGATCCCGAGGGTGAGCATGAGGCCGGCGGAGGGGCCGCCGACGTCGGCGACGTCGATGTCGACGTCGAAGGGGGCCCAGGGCTGCTCGCGCACCAGGACGCCGAGCACCGACCCCTCGCGCTCGGGCGAGCTCGTCGTCGTCACGGTCGCGGTGCCCGGTTCCCCGAGGCGGGTGTAGGCCACCTCCACGTCGGTGCCGACCGGGATCGCGGCGAGGACGTCGGCCAGCGTCGCGGAGTCCGGCGTGGGCCGGCCGTCGACCGACTCGATGGCGTCGCCCTCCTCGAGCAGGCCCTCGGAGGGCGAGTCGTCGCCGGACACCCCGCGGACGACGACCTTCACCGGGTAGCCGAGCTCGCCCAGCGCAGCGGCCTCGGCGGACTCCTCGGAGGTGAGGAAGGCCTGCCGGTTGGCCTGCTCGATCTCCTCCTCGGTGCGGTCGGGCGGGTAGACGGACTCCTCCGGGACGACGCTGATCTCGTCGTCGAACCAGCCGCGGACGGCCTCGACCAGGCTCAGGCCGGCCCGGCCGACGCCGACGGTGGTCAGCTCCAGGCTGCCGCTGACGTCGTTGCGCTCGCGCCCGCGCACGCCGATGACCGGGTCGCCGTCGATCTCGCCGAGGGTGTTGAACGTGGGGCCGGGCACCTGGGCCACGTAGGGCACCGGGAGGGCGGCGCCCAGGACGCCGGCGACGAGCAGCAGCACCACACCGACGGCGAGGACGGCGATCCGACGGGTCACGACCGGCCAGCCTATGTGCTCGGACCGCGAGCGTCCGCCGAGAGCGGACAGCCGGGGCGCCGATCCGACCGCGACCGGGTGATCACGCGTCTACCGTGGGGTGCATGAGCGACCTGCCGTTCGGCTTCGGGCTGCCCGACCGCGACCCCGAGCGCCGCGACCAGCCCGGCTCGAACGACCCGTTCGGCTTCGGTGCGCTGTTCGGCGCCGGCGGCGCGGGTGCCGGCACGCCCGAGGAGCTGCTGGGCAAGATGCCGCTGTTCGCCGAGCTGCAGAAGCTGATGACCTGGTCGGGCGGCCCGGTGAACTGGGACCTCGCCCGGCAGGGCGCGATCAGCACGCTGGCCACCGGTACCCAGCCGACGTCGGAGGCCGAGCGCGCCGCCGTCACCGAGGCGCTGCGGCTGGCCGACCTGTGGCTGGACCAGGCGACCGACCTGCCCTCGGGCGTCGACCGCGCCCTCGCGTGGTCCCGGGTGGAGTGGGTCGAGCAGACGCTGCCCGCCTGGTCCGCGCTGATCGACCCCCTGGCCGAGAAGGTCGTCGCCGCGATGACCAGCGCGCTGCCGCAGGAGGCCATGGCGATGGCCGGCCCCCTCGCCGGGATCATGGGCCGGATGGGCGGGCTGATGTTCGGCGCCCAGGTCGGCCAGGCGATGGGCCGGCTGGCCGGGGAGGTCCTCACCGGCACCGAGGTGGGCCTGCCGCTCGCCCCCGCGGGCTCCGGCGTGCTCGTGCCGCAGAACGTCGCTGCCTTCGCCGAGGGCCTCGACCGCCCCGCCGACGAGGTGCGGCTGTTCCTGGCGCTGCGCGAGGCGGCGTCGCTGCGGCTGTTCGCCCACGTCCCGTGGCTGCGCCAGCAGCTGCACGACGCCGTCCACGCCTACGCCCGCGGCATCACCATCGACCGCGAGGCCATCGAGCGCGGCCTCAACGACGCCATGGGCTCGATGGGCGGCGGCTTCGACCCGTCGAACCCCGAGGCCATCCAGGAGCTCCTCGGCAGCGGGCTGCTCGAGCCGGAGGAGACCCCGGAGCAGCAGATGGCGCTGCGCCGGCTGGAGACGCTGCTGGCCCTGGTCGAGGGGTGGGTCGACGCCGTCGTCGCGGCCGCCGCCGGCGAGCGGCTGCCCGGCCACGGGGCGCTGGCCGAGACGATGCGCCGCCGCCGCGCCTCCGGGGGGCCGGCCGAGCAGACCTTCGCCACGCTGGTCGGCCTGCAGCTGCGGCCGCGCCGGCTGCGCGACGCAGCGACCGTGTGGGGCGCGATGGCCCAGCAGCACGGCACCGCGGCCCGCGACCGCCTGTGGTCGCACCCCGACCTGCTGCCCACCTCCGACGACCTCGACGAGCCGCTGGACTTCGTCGCCCGCCAGGGGGTCGACGACGAGCTGCGGCGGCTCACGGCCGAGGCCGGGGAGCCGGACGCCCCGTCCGACGAGGACCGGCCCGGCGACGCGGAGGGCGGCGGCCGCTAGGACGGCCCCTGCAGGGTCCCGCCGCGAGCCTGCGAGTGGCGGGGGGCAGGGGGTCCTTCGTCAGTCGACCAGGTCGCCCTCGTCGGCGTCCGCGGGCTCCGCGCCGTCGGCGCGGGCGGTCTCGACGCCCTCCAGGAAGCCGCGGGCGCGCTCGGCCCGCGGATAGCGGGCCACCAGCGCCCAGAAGCGGGCGTCGTGGCTGGCCTCGAGCAGGTGGGCCAGCTCGTGGACCAGCACGTAGTCGACGACGTAGGCGGGCATCGTCCGGAGCCGGCTCGACAGCCGGATGCTGCCGTCGGCCGGGGTGCACGAGCCCCAGCGGCGCTGCTGGTTGTCCACCCAGCGGACGCTGGCCGGCCGCGCGGCGCCGTCGAGGTGCGCCTGCGACAGCGCCAGGGCGCGGGACATGAGCTCCTCGTCACCGCCCATCGACCGGCGGCGGCGTTCCTCGCGGGTATGCAGCTTGGCCACCATCTGCGCCACCCAGCGCCGCTCCTCGGCGGGGGTGAAGGCCGCGGGGATGAGCACGATCGTGCGCCCGGACTCGCGGTAGGCGGTCACCGTCCGGCGGCGGCGGGTGCTGCGGCGGACCTCGACCGGCCCGGCTGCGGTCAGGGGGCCGTGCGAGGGGTCGGGGGTCGATCCGGGCACGGGAGGACCGTAGCCAGCGGGCGGGGCCGACGCGCCCGGGGGCGCCACCCGCTCGGGTACGAGTCGCACGGACGGTGGACAGCCCCGCCGTGAGGACGGGTCCACAGCCACCACCGGGCATCACCGCAGGTGGCGGCCCCGTCGGGGAGGCGACACGCCGACCGGCCCCGGGCGCCGTCCCCCGCCTGCGCACAGGGACACGCCGCCGGGTCCCCACACCGCCCACAGGTCTGTCCACAGGCTGTGGGCGGACCCGTCCGGCGGGTCGGGCCGACGCGCGAGGCGGACCGGCCGGTCCGGGTAGCGTTCCCCGGGACGGCGCCCGGAGCGGGGGCCGAGCAGCCGGAGGGAGAGACACCGTGGCGGACAGCTACAACGGCTACTGCGTGAAGTGCAAGGAGAAGCGGGACTTCGACGGCGAGGTCAAGGTCAGCGAGTCCGGTCGCCGCATGGCCCAGGGCACCTGCCCGGTCTGCGGCACCAAGGTGAACCGGATCCTCGGCAAGGCGTAAGGCGCTCCCACCTCCTCGACGGCGGCGTCCGCACGGTGGACGCCGCCGTCGCCGTCCCCGGGCTGTGGACAGCCGCAGCGCACCGGCGCCCTCCGCTGGCACCCTGCGCCGGTGCCCGACACCCCCCACCCGCTCCTGCCGCCCGGCACGCCGCTGCTGCACCGCGGTCCCGACACGCTCCAGGTCGGTGGGGTCGACGGCGCCGGCGCGGTGCTCACGGGGGCCGACCCGGCCGCCGTCGCCGCGCTGCTGCGCGGTCTCGACGGCCGCCGCACCCAGCGGGCCGTCCTGGCCGACGCCGCCGCGGCGGGCCTGGACCCCGGCCCGGTCGGCGCCCTCCTCGACGGGCTGCGCGGCACCGGCGCGCTGCTCGACCTCGACGCCGCCGACCTGCTCGCCTCCGACGCCGGCCCGGCCGCAGCGGCCCGCACCGCTGCCGAGCTGCCGGCCGCACGCGACGGCACCGGGGCCGCGCGCTGGCGGGCCCGGCGGGCGGCGGCGGTCGTGGTGCAGGGCGCGACGCGGGTGGGCGTGCCCCTGGCGGCGCTGCTCGGGGCCAGCGGCGTCGGCCGGGTCGCCGTCGGCGACGACGGCGTGGTCACCGCGGGCGACGCCGTCGTGGGCGGGCTGGCCGCCGACGACGAGGGACGCCCGCGCGGACCGGCCGCCGCCGACGCCGTCCGCCGCGCCAGCCCGCTGACCGACCTGCGCCCCCTGCCGCCGGGCGCCTGGCCCGACCTGGTGGTGCTGTCCCGCCCGTGGTCGGCATCCGACCCGCTCGTCGCCGGCCTGCGCGACGCCGGGGTGGCCCACCTCGTGGCGACGGTGCGCGGGGAGACCGGCGTGGTGGGGCCGCTGGTCGTCCCCGGCGTCACCAGCTGCCTGCGCTGCGCCGACCTGCACCGTCGCGACGCCGACCCGCGGTGGCCGGTGCTGGCCGCCCAGCTCACCGGCGGTGCGCAGGTCCCGAGCGGGTCCACGCTCACCTGCTGGGCCACCGCCCTGGCGGCCGCACAGCAGGTCCTGGCCTACCTCGACGGCAGCGGCAGCCCCGCCACGCTGTCGGCGGTCGTGGAGCTGCGCCCGCCGGACCTCACACCGCGGCTGCGCCGCTGGCCGCCGCACCCGGCCTGCGGCTGCACCGGCACGGGCGGCGCACCCGCCTCTCCCGGGTGACCGGGACCACCGTCCCGTCAGCGGTCCGCGGGTCCCCCGGAGACAATGGGGAGGTGAGCGACGACGCACCGGGGATCCCGAGGGGCTCGATCTCGCGCACCGCGCGGTTGGCCTCGCTCCCCCTGGGGGCGGCCGGTCGCGCCACGCTCGGGATCGGCAAGCGGCTGTCGGGGCAGTCCGCCGACGCCGTGAACGCCGAGCTGCAGCAGCGCACCGCCGAGCAGCTGTTCGCCGTCCTCGGCCAGCTCAAGGGCGGCGCGATGAAGCTCGGCCAGACGCTGTCGGTGTTCGAGGCCGCCGTTCCCGAGGAGGTGGCCGCGCCCTACCGCGAGGCGCTGGTCAAGCTCCAGGAGGAGGCTCCGCCGATGCCGGTGCGGACCGTGCACGCGGTGCTGTCCCAGCAGCTCGGCGGCACCTGGCGCACCCGGTTCCGTGAGTTCGACGACCAGCCGGCCGCCGCCGCGAGCATCGGCCAGGTGCACCGTGCGACCTGGCGCGACGGACGCGACGTCGCCGTCAAGATCCAGTACCCGGGCGCGGCCACCGCCCTGATGGCCGACCTCAACCAGCTGGCCCGCTTCGCCCGGCTGTTCGCCGCGATCTTCCCGGGCCTGGACGTCAAGCCGCTGATCGCCGAACTGCGGGCGCGGGTCATCGAGGAGCTCGACTACGGCCTGGAGGCCGACGCGCAGCGGCAGTTCGCCGCGGCGTACGCGGGCGACGCGGAGATCGTGGTGCCGCGGGTGGTGGCCAGCGCGCCGAAGGTGATCGTGTCCGAGTGGCTCGAGGGCCTGCCGCTGTCGCGGGTGATCACCGACGGCACGCCGCAGCAGCGGGACCGGGCCGGTCACCTGATGGCGCAGCTGCACTTCTCGGCCCCCTCGCGGGCCCGCCTGCTGCACGCCGACCCGCACCCGGGCAACTTCCGGCTCGTCGAGGGCGACCGGCTCGGCGTCATCGACTTCGGCGCGACCGCCCGGCTGCCCGACGGGCTGCCCGAGCCGATCGGCCGGCTGGTCCGCTGGGCGCTGGAGGGTCGGGCCGAGGACGTGCTGGCAGACCTGCGGGCCGAGGGGTTCGTCCGGCCGGGCGTGGAGGTCGACGCCGCCGGGGTCCTCGACTACCTGCGGCCGATGCTCGAGCCGATCGTCAGCCACAACTTCCGGTTCACCCGCCGGTGGATGCAGGAGCAGGCCGCCCGTCTGGCCGATCCGCGCAGCGACGCCAGCCGGCTGGGCCGCCAGCTCAACCTCCCGCCGGCCTACCTGCTCATCCACCGGGTGACGATCGGGTCGATCGGCGTCCTGTGCCAGCTCGACGCGGCCGCCGACTACCGCAGCGTGCTCGAGGAGTGGCTGCCCGGCTTCACCGTCTGAGACCGGGGACCGCCCGGCTCCGGACGGACAGGAGGCCGGGTCCCCTCCACACCGGGAGCGGAGGGGACCCGGCCTCGACCGGGGAGGGCACGCGGAGGTGCCCCGGGGTGCGCCGCGTCAGCGGACGGCGGCGCTGGCCCGCGCGGCACGCCGGCTGGCGTACTCCGCGCGGCGGGCCCACCGGCGGGCGGCCCGCAGCCGGCGCATGCGGCCGGCGGTGTCGGCCTCGGCACGCAGCTCGGACAGCCGCGTGACGGCGAGGTCGTACTCGTAGCTGGTCATCTCGGTTCCTCACGGTCTCTGGTGGAACTTCTTCCGGTTTCTCGTCGGCCCCGTCCCGAGGTTCACCCCGAGCCTGCGAGGGGTGAGGAGGACGGGGTCCTTCATCACGCCGCGACGACCTTGCGGGGACGACCCCGCGGGCGCTTGCGCGGGATGACCACACCCCGCTCGAAGATCTCGCCGCCCCAGACGCCCCAGGGCTCGCCGCGGTCGAGCGCACCGGCCAGGCAGGCGTCGCGGACCGGGCAGTCGCCGCACAGGACCTTGGCCTGCTCGAGGGCCGCGGGGCTCTCGGCGAACCAGAGGTCCGGGTCGTCGGACCCGCGGCACGGCAGGGGTCGCCGCACGGGGGCCGGGGCCAGGGGCGGGTGCGGCGTCCTCGGCGGGATGCCACCGGTCCGGGGGAGCCCGGGTCGGCGGTGGGACGTCGGGCGGTCGATCGTCTGCTGCACTGCCGCTCCTCCTCGTACTCGTCGTCTGCGCGGCCGGCGGGGCCCGCCGACCGGGTGGTCGGGGCCGGGTGCCGCGGAGAAAGACGGAGGCCGCGGATCCCGGGTTCGGGTTCCGCGGCCTCGAGGAGGACCGGTCGAGCGGCTAGCTCTGCGGTCTCCCCGGGGAGTGGATCCCGAGGGTGGTGCGCTGCTGCTTGGTGGTGGTGCGGTGGGCATCGGTGCCGAGGAGGCCGGTGCCGGGGACGGAGGTGCCGAACGGCGCGATGACGCCACCGGCGGTGGGCACACCGGTCCCCTGGACCGGAGCGGTGGCCGCCGCGCAGCCGGTGCCGGTCAGCTCGAGCGGCGTCGCGGTGCGGGCGACGGCGTACCGGGGACGGGCGGTGGGCACCATGCCGGTGCCGGCCGGACGCACGTCGAGGGCGCCCCAGGCGGAGACCCCGGCGGGGGCGAGAGCGAATCGCGTGTCGGTCATCGGAACCCCTCCTCCCGGGGTCGGAGCCCGGCTGTCGAACCGGGCTCGGTCTGGTGCGCCCGCGGCTGTCCGTCGGGCGCAGACAGGACAGTAGGGAAGGTCACGCGAGCGGCGCAACGCAATTAACGAGCGTGTCCCCGGGCAGGGGGACCCGGCGGTCACCGACCGCGCCGTCGGCACCGCCCGTGACCGGTCAGCCGCTGACGGTGGCCAGCACGTCCTCGCCGTAGAGGTCGAGCTTGCGCGCGCCGATGCCGGGCAGCCCGGACAGCTCGCGCAGCGACGAGGGCCGCGCCTCGGCGATCGCCTGCAGCGTCGCGTCGGTGAAGACGACGTAGGCCGGCACGGAGGCGGCCTGGGCGGTGCTGCTGCGCCAGGCCCGCAGCCGCTCGAACACCTCGCCGGCCTCGCCCTCGAGGACGACCTTCGCCTTCTTGGCCTTCCGCGACGGCGGCGGGGCCGTGGGCGTGGAGCCCGGGACCAGCCCGTCGAGGAAGCGGCTGCGCGGGCGGGCCCGCTTGGCGCCCGGGTTGCGGGTCAGCGACCACGACAGCGTCAGCTGCTCGCGGGCGCGCGTGACGGCGACGTAGAGCAGCCGCCGCTCCTCCTCGACCGCGTCGGGCCGCGACAGGGACTGCGCGATCGGCAGCACGCCGTCGACCAGCCCGACGACGAAGACCGCGTCCCACTCCAGGCCCTTGGCCGCGTGCATCGAGGCCAGCGTGACGCCCTGGACGGTGGGCGCGTGCTGCGCGTCGGCGCGCTCGGCCAGGTGGGTGACGAAGCGCGGCAGGTCGGTGGTCGGGTCCTCGGCCACGAGATCGACGGCGAGGTCGACCAGGGCGGCCAGCGACTGCCACCGGTCGCGGGCCGCTCCCCCGGCCGGCGGGCGGTGCTCGACCCAGCCGGTGGAGGCGAGCACGTCGCGCACCGTGGGCACCAGGGCGCCCGGCTCGCTCCCGCCGGCGGCGGCGCCGCGCAGCAGGACGACCGCCTCGCGCACCTCGGGGCGCTCGAAGAACCGCTCCCCGCCCTTGAGCACGTAGGGCACCCCGGCGTCGGCCAGGGCCGACTCGTACACCTGCGACTGCGCGTTGATGCGGAACAGCACGGCGATCTCCGACGCGGGCGTCCCGGCCTCGACGAGCGCCCGGCAGGCCTGGGCGACGGCGGCGGCCTCGGTGGGCTCGTCGGGGTGCTCGAAGAACCGCGGGGCCGGGCCCTCGGCGCGCTGGCCGAGCAGCCGGAGCCCGGGCAGGCCCTTGCGCGGCGGCGCCTGGCCGATGAGCTTGTTCGCCAACGCCACCACCTGCGGCGTCGAGCGGTAGTCGCGCTCGAGCTTGACCACCGCGGCGTCGGGATAGCGGTCGGCGAAGCCGAGCAGGTGGTCGGGGTCGGCGCCGGTGAACGAGTAGATGGTCTGGTTCGGGTCGCCGACGACGCACACGTCGGCCCGCCCGCCCAGCCACGCGTCGAGCAGCCGCTGCTGGAGCGGGTTGACGTCCTGGTACTCGTCGACGACGAAGTGCCGGTACTGCCCGCGCACCTGCCGGGCGACGTCGGGGTGCTCCTCGAGGGCGTAGGCGGTGACCAGCAGCAGGTCCTCGAAGTCGAGCACGCCGTCGCGCTGCTTGGCCGACTCGTAGGAGGCGTAGACCCGGGCGACGGTCGCGGCGTCGAAGGGCGGCTCGCGGCCGGCGGCCTGGGCCCGCTTCGGGTAGTCCTCGGGTGTGGCCAGGGTGGTCTTGGCCCACTCGATCTCGCTGGCGAGGTCGCGCAGGCTGGTCTTGTCGGTGCTCAGCCGCGCCCGGGAGGCGGCCGAGGCGACCAGGCGCAGCTTGTTCTCCACCAGCGGCGGCATCGGCCCGCCCAGCACGCGGGGGGCGAAGTAGCGCAGCTGCCGCATCGCGGCGGCGTGGAAGGTGCGGGCCTGCACACCGCCCACGCCCAGGCCGGCCAGCCGGGTCCGCAGCTCCCCCGCCGCGCGGGCGGTGAAGGTCACCGCGAGCACCTGCTCGGGCACGAACGCGCCGGCGTGCACGCCGTAGGCGATGCGGTGGGTGATCGTGCGGGTCTTGCCCGTACCGGCGCCGGCGAGGATGCAGACCGGGCCGTCGACGGCCGAGGCCGCCTCGCGCTGCTCGTCGTCGAGGCCGGCCAGTACCGCCTCGGCGCCGGCGGACGGAGCTCCGGACCCGGGCGTGCGTCCGGGCAGGTCGGCGGTCCGCGGCATGCGGGCGTGCTCCTCGGGGACTGGGCGGGGCGGGCGGACGGCACCGAGTCTCCCAGCCGGTACCGACATCGCGCCGGGACACCCCGGCGAAGCCGGGAAGGTCCGCCCGCCGGTGTGCGTTCTGCCCCTCAGGAGTTCCGCTCCGTCCCCGACGACCCCTGGGAGGCCCCCGAGTGACTGCCGCACCCGCCGCCGTGACGATGTACACCACCACCTGGTGCGGGTACTGCGTGCGGCTCAAGAAGCTGATGCAGCGCGAGGGCATCCCGTTCGCGGAGGTCGACATCGAGCGCGATGCCGCCGCGGCCGACGTCGTCATGCAGGCCAACGGTGGCAACCGGACCGTGCCGACGCTCGTCTTCGCCGACGGCACCGCGCTGACCAACCCCAGCATCGACCAGGTCCGGTCCCAGGTCGCGCAGCTGCCGGGAGCCTGACCGGCGGGTGCTGCGTGGGATGCGGGAGACGGCGGTGCATCATCGTCCCCCGGCGGATCACGACCGTGGCCGCCGCCCGACCCTCGGCCACCGGGCCGCCCACCTCGCGGGAGCTGCCGTCGTGACCTCGGACTCCGTGCCCTCCCCCGTACCCGGACGGGCCGGGGGGCGCCCGTCGGTCGACGCGCCGTCGGTCGTCGTCGCCCGCACCGGGCGGGGCTGGCGGGTGTTCGCGCCCGGGTGCGCCCACGACGTCGACGACCTGCTCGAGGGCCTGTCCCTGGCCGACCTCCTGGCCGAGGAGCTCGACTGCCTCGCCGAGCCCGACCGCGCCGCCCGCCGGGCCGCCCGGGGGGCTCCCGGGGGTGCCGGTCCGGCCGAGGACCCGCGCGACGCCCGCATCGCCGCGCTGGAACGCACCGTCAGCCAGCTCGAGCACGCCCTGGCCGCGCGGGTGGCCACCGAGCGCGCCATCGGCGTGCTCGCCGAGCGGCACGCCACCGCCCCCCGGTCGGCCTTCGAGGTGTTGCGCGGCCAGGCGCGGTCGCTCGGGCGGCCGGTGCACGAGCTGGCCCGCGAGGTGATGGCCACCCTCGACCGGCTGGCCGACCCCGACCCGGCCGACGCCGGCCCGGCGCTGACGCCGGTCCCCCGCCGCACCCCGGGGGGCCGCCGGGTCGAGCGCGGCTCCGTGCGGCCCGGCGGCTCGGTCCCGGCGGACGGCCGTCCCTGAGGAGCCCGGAGCCGCTCACCCCGGACGCGCTGGCCGACCGGCTGGCCGCGCTCCTCGCCGACGTCGAGCCCCTGCCCGGGGCGGCCGCGCTGCGGGTCGGCGTCGACGGTCCCGACGTCGCCGGACCGGGAGCCCTGGCCCGCGCCGTCGCGGACCGGCTGCCGGCCCTCGGCCGCCCGGCGGTCGTGGTCCCCGCCGCCGGGTTCCTCCGGCCGGCGTCGCTGCGCTTCGAGCACGGCCGCACCGACCCCGACGCGCGCTACACCGACTGGCTGGACACCGGCGCGCTCGCCCGGGAGGTCCTCGACCGGGTCGGCCCCGGCGGTCCCGGCGAGTACCTGCCGGTGCTGTGGGACGTCGACCGCGACCGCGCCGCCCGCGCCGGCTACGAGCCGATGCCGCCGCGCGGGGTGCTCCTGGTGCCCGGCGCACTGCTGCAGGGGGCGGGGCTGGCCCTCGACGTCGTCGTCCACCTGCGGGTGGCCCCGGCCGCCCGGCGCCGGCGCTGGCCGGCGGAGCAGGCCTGGGAGCTGCCGGCCTTCGACCGCTACGACGACGAGGTCGACCCCGCCGGGCTGGCCGACGCCGTGGTGCTGGCCGACCGGCCCGGGCACCCCGCGCTGGTCCTGCAGGGGCGGTTCGGCGCCGCGCGGTGATGATCAGGTGACCTGATCCCCGGGCGTCCTCCCTCACCGTGCACCGTGAGGGAGGACGCTCCACGATCAGGGACCCTGATCGTGGGTCACCCGAGCTCGCCGTCGACCCAGCGGTCGATGAGGTGCCGGGCGATCGAGACCGGCGGGGGCAGCGCCTCGGGACCGCGGCCCGAGCGCAGCTCCTCGCGGGTGAACCAGCGGGCCTCCTCGATCTCGGAGGGGTCCAGCCGCAGCGTGTCGCCGTCGACGGCGCGGGCCACGAAGCCGAGCATCAGCGACTGCGGGAACGGCCACGGCTGGCTGCTCACGTAGCAGACGTCGGTGACGGTGAGGCCGACCTCCTCGGCCACCTCGCGGGCCACCGCGCCCTCGGCGGACTCCCCCGGCTCGACGAACCCGGCGAGCACCGAGTACCGCCCGGGCGGCCAGACCGCCTGCCGGCCGAGCACGCACCGGTCCCCGCCGTCGTGCACGAGCATGATCACCGCCGGGTCGGTGCGCGGGAACAGCTCCGCCCCGGTGACGGGGTCGCGCTGCACCCAGCCGGCCCGCTCGATGGTCGTCGCCGCGCCCGACAGCGGGCTGAACCGGGTGCGCTCGTGCCACTCCAGGATGCCGATGGCCTCGGCGAGCAGGCCGGCGTCGAGGTCCCCGAGGTCGGCGCCGAGCTCCCGCAGCCCGGTCCACAGGTCGACGTGCCGGCCGTTGACCGTCAGCGCGCGCTCGCCGCGCACCGCCGCGTAGGGCACGCCGTCGGCCTCGCCGAGGTAGACCGCGCCCAGCGGCAGCTCTGGCTGCTCGTCCCACACCAGCGCCGGGCCGGCGTCCCCCTCGACGACCGGCACCGTGCGCCGCTCGTCGACGGTGAGCACCCGGACCGGCCGGCCCCGGGTGGGGTCGGGCAGCGCGCGGCCCAGGTGGTCGCGGTCGTGCGCCGAGCGGGACAGCACCGGGACGGTGCCCGTCGTCCGCGGCGTGCCGGCGGGCCACACCTGCCGGCCGCGCTCGACGTCGGCCGCCGTGCTCCCGCCCGGCGGGACGCTCACGCCGGGTCCACGGCGGCGGCGCTCGCGGTGACGTCGACCGGGCCGAGGGCGCGCAGCGCGTCGGTGACCCGCTCGGCGTCCCCGACGACGACGCCGGTGAGCGCGGCCGGCGCCAGGTGACGGCGGGCCGCCTCCTGCACCTGCTCGACGGTGACCTCCGACAGTGCGCGCTGGTGCTCGGCCAGCCACTCCACCGACAGCCCCGACCCGGCCAGCGCCGAGAGCGTGCTGGCCAGCCCGGCGTGCGTGGCGGTCGAGAGCGCCATGGAGCCCAGGACGTAGCGGCGGGCGGCGTCGAGCTCGGCCTCGGTGACCGGTGCCAGGGCCATCCGGCCCAGCTCGGCCCAGGTCTCGAGGAACGCCGGGGCGGTGACCTCGGTGGCGACGTCGGCCTCGACGAGGAACGACGACGCCGCGGCCAGGTGGTCGACGGCGCTGCGCGGGCTGTAGGAGTAACCGCGCCGCTCGCGGATGTTCTCCACCAGCCGGGAGGAGAAGTAGCCGCCGAAGACCATGCTGGCCAGCCGGACCGCGGGCAGCTCGGGGTCGGTGCGCCCGGGCCCGGGCCCGCCGAGGCGGATGTTGGACTGCACCGCGCCGGGCCGGTCGACCACCTCCAGGTGCCCGGGGGCCAGCGCAGGCGCCGGCGGTGCGCCGACCGCGGCGCCCTCGCCGGTCCACTCGCCCAGGGCCGTGGCGACGGCGTCGGTGGCCGCGGCGGCGTCGAGGTCGCCGACGAGCACCAGCGTGCTGCCGGTGGGCAGCACCCGCTCGCGGTGCAGCTTCCGCAGCGCGGCGGCGCCGACCCGGCCGACCAGCTCCGGCGCCGGCAGCTGGGCGGCGTACGGGTGGGTGCCGTAGCGCCGGGCGGCCAGCGCGGAGCGGGCGATGACCCCGGGTTGCGAGCGGGCGATGGCGATCCGCTCGGCCACCCGCTCGCGCTCGGCCTCGACCCGGTCGGTCGGGTAGGCGGCCTCGGTGAGCACCTCGGCCAGGACCCCGAGCACCGGGGCGAGGCCCTCGGCCAGCAGCGTGGTGGAGAACAGCAGGCGGTCGGGGTCGGCGGCGACCGTCAGCTCGGCGCCGTGGCCCTGCAGCGCCTCGGCGATGCCGGCGGCGTCGTGCCGGGCCGTGCCCAGCAGTACCGCGCCGGAGAGCACCGACGCGCGGGCGGTGTGCTGCGCCGCGCCCCGCGGCGAGGCCGCCGCGAAGGGCACCCGCAGCCGCAGCTCGACCAGCGGGACGCCGGGCCGCGGCACGACGACGACGGTGAGCCCGCTGGGCAGCGTCGTCGTCGCCACCTCGGGGACCGGCTGCGGCCGCGGCTCGCCCAGCGGCGGGACCAGCGTGAGGTCGAGCACCGGCGCGCTCACCGGGCACCCCCGGTGGCGCGGAGCTCGAGCACGGCGGCGGTGCCGGGGTCGAGGCCCTTGGCGGCGGCCTGCACGGCGTCAGGCGTGACGGCGGCCAGCCGGGCGGGGAGCTCGCCGGCCAGCTCGGCCCGGCCGTGCACGAGCTCGGCGGCGGCGAAGGCGAGCGTGCGGCCCAGCACCGAGTCGGCCTGGCGCAGCAGCTGGGCGCTGGTGCGGGCCTGCACCCGGGCCAGTTCCTCGGGCGTCACGCCCTCGCCGGCGATCCGGCCGACCTCGTCGTGGACGGCGGCCAGGACGTCGTCGACCGGGACCTGCGCGGGGTGGTGCACCTGGGTGGTGAGGAGTGTGGCGTCGCGGACGTCGAACGGGTCCCCGAACAGGCCGACGTAGCTGCTCTGCGCCACCGCCAGCCGGTCGTCGTGCACCAGCCGGCGCTCCAGGCGGGAGGCGTCGCCCTCGCTGAGCAGCTCGGCGAGCAGCACGGTGCCGAGGTAGGTGTCGAGGTCGCCGACCGGGTCGGGGACCCGCCAGCCCAGCGCCACGGCCGGTGCGGGCGCGAGCCGGTCCTCGACGACGTCGCGCCGCACCGCCGTCGGGGACGGCTCGCCGGTGTGCGGCGTCGGCGGCACCTCACGGGCCTCGACCGGGCCGAACCAGCGGCGCACCAGCCGCTCGGTCTCGCCGACGTCGAGGTCGCCGCCGACGCACAGCACCGCGTTGCCCGGGGCGTAGTAGCGGGAGAAGAAGTCGGTGGCGTCCTCGACCGTCGAGCTCTCCAGGTCGATGAAGGAGCCGTAGCCGTCGTGGGTGTTGGCGAAGCTCTCGAACGCGACCTGCGGCAGCTGCAGCCAGGGGAAGGCGCCGTACGGGCGGTTGAGCACGTTGACCCGGATCTCCTCCTTCACCACGTCGATCTGGTTGCGGAGGTTCTCCTCGGTGATGGCCGGTGCGGCCATCCGGTCGGCCTCGAGGAACAGGGCGCGCTCGAGCGCCTCGGCGGGCAGCGCCTCGAAGTAGTTGGTGTAGTCCTGGTGGGTCGACCCGTTGAAGGTGCCGCCGGCGGCCTGCACGAGGCGGGCGTGCTCCATCTTCGGGACGTTGCGCGACCCCTGGAACATCACGTGCTCGAAGAGGTGGGCGAACCCGGTGCGGCCCTCCGGCTCGTTGCGCATGCCCACGTCGTAGAAGACGGACACGGCGACGACCGGCACGCTGCGGTCGGGCGCGAGGACGACCCGCAGCCCGTTGTCCAGCGTGAAGCGCTCCACCGGGTGCCGCAGGACGAGATCGGCCCCAGCTGCTGTCACGGACCGACCCTAACCACGGCAGACCACGCCGTGCCGGGCGGCTGTCAGAGCACGTCGATGTCGTCGACGACGCGGTCGATGACGCCGTAGAGCTCGGCGTGGGTGTTCGGGATGGACACGTAGAGGAGCGCGGGGTCGGGCCGGCCGACGTCGACGACCAGCACCGCCGCGCGCTCGCCGGTCGAGTCGTAGCCCTCGACGTCCCAGGTGAGCTGGAACTCGACCAGGTGGGCGTTGCGGCCGTCGACGGTGAGCGCCTCGTCGCGCAGCACCTCGCGCTCGTTGGGGAACGGGTAGTAGGCGGCGCGGACGCTGTCGGCCAGCGCGGTCACCGTCGCCTGCTCGCTGCCCGGCCCGGTCCAGCCGTACCCGTCGGCGACCGGTCCCGACGTGCACTGGGCGATGAAGTCCCCGCCGCCGGGCACCGCCTCCTGGGTGGTGAAGTACTGCCCGGCGATGGTCCGGGTCTCGGGCATGATCCCGAGGTCGTACTCGAACCAGCCGTTGCCGAGGAACGGGTAGGAGATGCCCGCCTCCTCGTCGATGATCCGGACGGTGCCGGGCGGGAACGTGGTCCCGGCCGGCGGGTCGACCGGCGGCGGGTCGGCGACGGGGGTGCGGCTGCCCGACAGGCCGACGACCAGCGCGACCACCACGACGGCGACCACGGCGAGCACCCCGCCCGCGACCCACCAGGCGGTCCGCGCCCGCGAGCGCGGCGGCGACGCCGGGCCGGGCTCCCACCCGGACCCCAGCTCCGCGTCCCAGCCCGCGGGCGGGACCGGCGGACGCGGCGGGGCGGCCACGGGCGGGGCCTGGACGGCGACGCCCGGGCCGGCCGGGGTGGTGACGTCGGACCAGGTCGCCCCGTTCCACCAGCGCACCATGCCCGCGGCGCCGTCGGGGTCGGGGTACCACCCCGCCGGTGCGGTCGGCTGGCCGGGTGCGCTCACGCGGGTGAGCGTAGGACGGCGGCGCCGCCGGTCAGGGCTGCCGCGGCGCGACGTGACCCAGCTGTGGCCGCGGTCGGCGCGCCGGGAGGGTCACCGCGCCGCGAGTTCCCGCCACAGGTGGGCGGCGGCCTCGGCGCCGCGGTACAGCATCGGCAGCAGCACCCGCTCGTTCGGCGAGTGGATGCGGTCGGTGGGCAGTCCGGCGCCGAGGAACACCAGCGGCGCGCCGAGCACCTCGACCAGGTCGGCCTCGGGGCCGGAGCCGCCCTCGCGGGTGAACAGCACGTCGGCGGGGTCGGTGTCGAAGGCCTGCCCGATCGCCCGCAGCAGGGCGCCCGTGTGCGGGGAGTCGAGGTCGCTGGCGCACGGGCTGACGCCGCCCGGCGGGGTGTGCACCTCGGCGGTGATGCCCTCGGGCAGGTTGGCCTCGACCCAGGCGCGCACCATCGGGCCGACGTCCGCGGGCCGCTGGTCGGCGACCAGCCGGAAGGTGAGCTTGGCATGGGCCTCGGCGGGGACGATCGTCTTGTGCCCGGGGCCGGTGTAGCCGCCCCACATGCCGTTGACCTCGGCGGTCGGGCGGGCACCGATCCGCTCCAGGGTGCTGAACCCCTCCTCCCCCGCCGTCGCACGCGACGCCGCCGGGCCGGCGAGCCAGGCGGCCTCGTCGAACGGCACGCGGGCCATGAGCTCCCGCTCGCGGTCGGTCAACGGCCGCACCCGGTCGTAGAAGCCGGGCAGGGTGACCCGCCCCCGGTCGTCGTGCAGCGCGGCCAGCAGCTCGGCCATCGCGTGCAGCGGGTTGGGCACCGCACCGCCGAAGGAGCCCGAGTGCAGGTCGACGGCGGGGCCGCGCAGGGTGATCTCGGCGTCGGCCAGCCCGCGCATGGCGACGACGGCGCTGGGCACGTCGGGCGCGGCCATGCCGGTGTCGCTGACGACGACGACGTCGCAGGCCAGCCGGTCGGCGCGCTCGCGCAGCAGGTCGGCGAAGTACGGCGAGCCGGATTCCTCCTCGCCCTCGACCAGCAGCTTGACCGTGACCGCGGGGGTGTCGCGGCCGGTGGCGGCCAGGTGGGCGCGGATGCCGAGCAGGTGGAAGGCGACGTTGCCCTTGTCGTCGATGGCGCCGCGGGCGTGCAGCTCGGGACCGTCGGGGGTCTCGACGCGGGTCGGCTCGAACGGCGGGTGCACCCACAGCTCGAGCGGGTCGACCGGCTGCACGTCGTGGTGGCCGTACACCAGCGCGACGGGGGCGCCGGGGTCGGCCGACGGCCACTCGGCGTAGACCGCGGGCGCGCCGGGCGTCTCCCACACCTCGACGGTCGGGAAGCCGGTGCGGCGCAGCGCGTCGGCCAGCCACTGCGCGCTCGCCGCGACGTCGCCGGCGTGCGCCGGGTCGGCCGAGATCGACGGGATGCGCAGCCAGGCGTCGAGGTCGGCGTGCAGGTCGTCGAGGTGGGCCAGCACGAAGTCGCGTTCCGGGCTCGTCACGGTCGCCGACGGTAGCGGCGGACCGGCACCGGCTACCTTGCGGCCCATGGCCGGAGAGCTGCTGCGGGTGGACGTCGGTGACCTGACCTTCGACGTGCGGGCCGACGGCCCCGAGGACGGACGGCCGGTGCTGCTGCTGCACGGCTTCCCCGAGACGTCGCTGTCGTGGGCGGCGGTGCAGCCGCGGTTGGCGGAGGCGGGGCTGCGCACCTACGCCGTCGACCAGCTCGGCTACTCCCCCGGCGCCCGGCCGCAGGAGGTCGACGCCTACGCGATGACCAACCTCGCGCAGGTCACCGCCGACCTGATGACCGCCATGGACGTGCCGGTGGCCGACGTCGTCGGGCACGACTGGGGCGCCAACGTCGCGTGGTCGCTGGCGGCGTGGCACAGCGACCGGGTGCGGTCGCTGACCGCCGTCTCGGTCCCGCACCCGACGGCGTTCACCATGGCGTGGCGCAGCGACCCCGAGCAGAAGGAGCGCTCCTCCTACATCCGGCTGTTCTGGCAGGAGGGCAAGGCCGAGGAGGTCCTGCTCGCCGACGGCGCCCGGCGGCTGCGCCGGATGTACGGCGACGCCGTCGACCCGGAGGCCGTCGAGGAGTACGTGTCGGTGCTCTCGGCGCCGGGTGCGCTGACCGCGGCCCTCAACTGGTACCGGGCGATGAGCTCGGCGACGCCGGTCGCCGAGGTCCCGGTGCCGACCACCTTCGTGTGGAGCGACGCCGACATCGCGATCGGCCGGATCGCCGCCGAGGGCTGCGGGGAGCACGTGACCGGCGACTACCGGTTCGTCGAGCTGTCCGGGGTGAGCCACTGGATCCCCGAGGAGGCGCCCGACGCCCTCGCCGCCGCGATCCTGGACCGCATCGCGTCCTCGTGACCGTCCGCCTCCGCGCGCCCACCGCGGAGGACGCCGACGTCCGGGCCGGCCTCTTCGGTGCCCGTCGGTGCTCGTCGGCGAGGAGGTCGCCGGCCCCACCGGCGCCCAGCCCTGGGCCCAGCCGTGGGGCCGACCCGGGTGCCGGAGGTGGGATGGCGGCTCGGCCGCCGGTTCTGGGGCCGTGGGACCGGGACGGCGGCGGGGCGGCTCGCGCTGGAACGGGCGTTGGCCCTGGGGGTGCCGCGGGTCGTGGCGATGGTGCACACGGACAACGTGGCCTCGCTGTCGGTCGCGCGGAAGCTCGGCCTCCCCGAGGAGCCCGCTCCGATCACCGTCCGGAGCTCCGGTCCTCCAGTTCGGCGTCGCGTTGGCTCGCTCCTGACCGATGACGTCGCTCTGAACTGGGCCTTTCTGGTCCACAGGACTTGATCGACACGGTGCTCGAACGTATGATCGACTCCGTGGCGGGAGTCCTGGCGGTCGACGAACCACCCCTGGTGGGCTGGGCGTCGGGGCCGCTGGGAGCGGTGCAGGCCGCCGACCGGGAGATCGCCCGGCACACCGCGCTCCGGGCCCGGGCGGTGGCCGCGTTCGCCGCATCCCGGCCGTCGTCGGCCGACCGGCCGCCGGGCTCGCCGGGGGCGATGGCCGCCGACCGCTGGGCTCGGCGTCCTGACCTGCTGCGGCCGGTGAGTGAGTGGGCCACCGACGAGCTGGCGGTCGCGCTGGCGGTGTCGGCCCAGGCGGCGCAGGCGCTGCTGGAGCGGTCGCTGACCCTGGTGCACCGGCTGCCGCGGACCCTCGCCGCCCTCGAATCGGGGGCGTTGCACGTCGGGCACCTGGGCCCGCTGATCGACAGGGTCGCCCCGATCGCCGATGACACGCTGCGCGCCGCCATCGAGGCCGACCTGCTGGCCTGGGCGGCCGGGCGGCACACCACCCCGGCGCAGCTGGGCGACAAGGCCCGCCGGGAGCGGCTCAAGCGCACCGCCCGCACCGCCGCCGATGACCTGCTCCGCGCGGTGCGCCGGCGTGGCGTGTCGGCCGGCCCGGACCGGGTCGACGGGATGAGCGTGGTCTCGGCGCTGCTGACCACCCCCGAGGCGGCCGCACTGCTCGCCGCGCTGGGCGCCTGTGCCGACGCGCTGCCCGCCGATCCGGCCGATCGGCGGACCCGCGGGCAGAAGATGGCCGACTGCCTGCTGGACCTGGTGCTCCGCCCCGGGGAGACCGGGCTGCCACCGGTGCAGGTGACCCTGACCGTGGTCGCCCCGGTGGGGGCGCTGCTGGGCGGGGACGCCGCGTGTGAGGTCGACGGGCAGGTGGTGCCGGCCGAGCTGGTCCGGGCGCTGCTGGCCGCCCTCACCGGCCACCGGGCCGACGCCACCACCGGCACCACCACGACCGACGCGACCGATGCCACCACGATCGACGCCACCACGACCGATGCCACCACGACCGGCACCACCGCGACCGACACCGAGCCAGCCGACACCGAGCCAGCCGACACCGAGCCCGCCGACACCGACGCGGCCGTCGGGGTCGATGCGGTCGGAGCCGGGGCGTTCCTCACCGAGGACGAGCACTTCGCGCGGTGGGCCGAGGAGCTGGAAGCGCGGATCCTGGCCGGGGAGTTCGATGCCCGCCCCGGGCCCTGCTACCTCGACGAGGACCTGCCACCGGACGATCCGCCCGACGCGCACCACACGGCCGACGCCGACGCCACGGCCGACGCCGACGAGGTGGCCGCACCGGACCCCGATGGCTGGTGGGCGCGCGCCGACCACGCCGTCGACCAGGCGAGCACCGCCCTGCTCGGGCTGCAGCGCGCCCTGGGCCACGCCCGCCGCACGGTGGCCACCGCGCAGCGCGCCGACGCCGCCGACGAGGCCACCTGGGCGGCGAGTCCCGCCGGCCGGATCACCGCCGCCGGTGACGTGCTCGCCCAACTGGCCGCGGCCACCGACACCGCCCGCACCGATCTGGCCGCCCTGCTGGCGGCCACCGCCGGGGGTGGGCTGGCCGACCGGCCCCGCCTCGCACTCACCCACGCGGCCACTGGTGCGCTGCTCGCCCTCACCGACCTGCCCGCCCTGCACCGCGCCGCCCAGAGCGGCACCGGCCTGGCCGCCCCTGCCGCCGGCGCCGGCTACCGGCCCGGCGCCGCGCTGGACCGGCACGTCCGGGCCCGCGACCGCCGCTGCCGCTTCCCCGGCTGCCGCCGCCCCGTCCCCCGCGCCGGCGACCTCGACCACGCCACCCCCTGGCCGGCCGGACCCACCACCGCGGCCAACCTCACCGGCTACTGCACCGGCCACCACCGCGGCAAGCACCAGGCCCCCGGCTGGCGACACGCCCTCGCCGCCGACGGCACCCTCACCGTCACCACCCCGTCCGGCCTCACCGCCGCCACCACCCCACCGCCCTACTGACGGGTGACCAGAGCGGCGGGCGGACCGGCCGGCCGCACAGTCAGAGCAGCCGGTAGTAGCGCACCAGCGGCAGGGCGGTGAAGCCGGCGGCCTCGTAGGTGTGTCGGGCGGGGGCGTGCCCGGGGTCGCCGCCGGTGCCGATGGCCACGAGGCGGACCCCGGCCCGCCGCAACTGCTCCACCCCGTCGTCGAGCAGGGCGCGGCCGATGCCGCGCCGCTGGGCCGCGGGGTCGACGGCCAGCATCTCGACCTCCCCGCTGTCGGGCTCGTCGAACGACTCGTCGTGCACCAGGACTGCGACGAACCCGACCGGACGGCCGTCCTCGTCGGCCACCCGGACGCGCACCCCCGGGTCGCGGCAGACCCGCTCGACGGCCGCCGCCTGCGATCGCGACCAGTCCGGGTACAGGTGCCGGTACACGCGAGTCCCGAGGACGGTCTCGAACGAGGCGAACACCGGCGCCCACGCGCGCAGCGACAGCGCGACGACGGCGTCCACGTCGGCGTCCCGCAGGTCGCGGATCTCGACGGTCACGCGGTCAGGCTGGCGGTGCCATCAACCGAGTTCGGGATCCTCCGGCGGCGGGGGCAGCTCGTCGTCGTCCGGCTCGGGCGGCAGGTCGTCGGGGAGCGGGTCGTGGACCGCGCGGCCGGTCACCAGCGCGAGCAGGCCGGCCTCGTCGAGCAGGTCGACCGGGCGCACGGTGACCCCGGCGGCGACGTGGTGGAACCCGGCACTCACCCGCTCGACGGGGACCCCGGTCAGCCGCGACCAGCCCAGCCGGTAGGCGGCCAACTGCACCGCCGCGGCGGACAGCTCCGCGCCGGACGGCGGCGGACCGGTCTTCCAGTCGACCACCTCGAAACCGCCGGCCCCGTCGGTGAACACCGCGTCGATCCGCCCGCGCAGGGTGAGCGGGCCCAACGGCGTCTCGAAGGGCACCTCGACCTCCACCGGCTGCCGGTCGGCCCACGGGCTGGCCAGGAACGCCGCCTGCAGCGCGCCCAGGGCGCCGTCCGGCGTGGCGGACTCGTCGCCGGAGCCGGGCAGCTCGTCGAGGTCGAGCAGCCGCGCGACCCCGAAGCGCTCCTCCAGCCAGGCGTGGAAGGCGGTGCCGCGGCGGGCCAGCGGCGCGGGCGCGGCGGGCATCGGCCGGCGCAGCCGCCGGGCGAGCTCGGCCGGGTCGCGCCGCAGGGTGACCAGCTCGGAGACCGACAGGTGGCTCGGCAGCGGTACCTCGACGCTCGGCCGGGCGGTGCGGCGCCGCTCGCGCAGCAGCAGGTCGGCGTCCCGCACCCACTGCTCCACCACCGGGTCACCGGCGCCGAGGGCGGCCGCGGCGTCGAGCGGGTGCGGCGCGGCCCCGGCCACCAGCTCGGCAGCGGCGGTGAGCGCGCGCCGGCGCGGCGGGGACAGCGGGTCGGCCGGCCAGACGCCGACCGGCCACTCCTCCAGCGCCGGGTTGGTGGCGCCCTCCTCCGGCCGCTCGGCCCAGGCGACGACGACGCCGGCGCCGGCGGTGCACGCGCGGCGCACGGTGTCGAGCAGCACCGACGGGCCGTTGGGCTTGACGCCCTCGCGCCACCAGCTGCCCGAGCACACCAGCAGGTGCTTGGCGCGGGTCACCGCGACGTAGCCCAGCCGGATCTCCTCGGCGGTGCCGAAGTCCTTCCACTCCTCGACGTAGTCCTCGAGGGCGGCGCGCACCGCGGCCTGGTCGCCGGACCCGGGCACCGGCAAGCGCAGCTGCGGCAGCTCCGCACGGTCGGTGGTGCGCAGGTCGACCGGCACCGCGCCGGGGTCCTTGACCCAGGAGTCGGCGGTGTCGGTGCGGGCCGGGAACTGGTCGGCGGTCATGCCCGGCACCGCGACGACGTCCCACTCCAGGCCCTTGGCCGAGTGGCCGGTGAGCAGCTGGATCGACTCGGGGTCGACCGCGACCTCGCCGGGCTCGAGCCCCCGCTCGCGCTCCTCGGCGTCCTTGAGGTAGCCGAGGAAGGCCGGCAGCGACGGCAGCTCGGCCAGCTCGGTGAACTCGGCGGCGACGGCGTGCAGCGCGTCCAGGTGCGCCCGCGCGGACCCGGGACTGGCGCCGGGAGCGCTGGCCAGCTCGGTCTCCAGGCCCAGCACCCGGACGACGTCGTCGACCATGTCCGGCAGCGACTCGCCCAGCCGACCGCGCAGGTGCGCGAGCTCGGCGCCGAGCCGGCGCAGCCGCCGGTGCGCGGCGGCCGAGTAGGCCGACGGGTCGCCGAGGTCGTCGAGCGCCTCGACGATGCTGCCCCGCTCGGACGGCCGCGGGTCGTCGCCCTCGCGGTCCGGCTTCCGGGAGTGCACCAGCGCGCGGGCGCGGGCCTCGAGTGCGGCGAGGTCGCGCGGGCCGATCCGCCAGCGGGCGCCGGTGAGCAGCCGGCCCAGCGCGTCGCCCGCGGTGGGGTCGACGAGCACGGTGAGCGTGGCGACGACGTCGGCGACCTCGGGCACCTCGAGCAGCCCGCCCAGGCCCACGACGGTGACCGGCAGGCCGCGGGCGCGCAGGGCGGCGGCGATGCCGGGCAGCTGCTTGCGGGTGCGCACCAGCACCGCCGTCGTCGGCGGGCGCCCGTCAGCGCGGGGCGGCAGGTCCGGGTCCTCCCCGCGCCAGCAGGCGGCCAGCCGGTCGGCCAGCGCCTCGGTCTCGTCGGCGACCGTCGTGTACAGGCCGGCGGTGACCAGCCCCTGCCCGGCGCCGGGTGCCGGGGTGAGGTCGGGCAGCGGTACGTCCGGCGCCGGCAACAGCCCGGCGACGTCGTTGGCGACGGCGAGCACCGCGCCGTCGTTGCGCCAGCTGGTGGCCAGGGTCAGCCGCTGCGCCTCCTTCCCGCGGGCGCCGGGGAAGGTGCGGGCGAACCGCTCGATCGTCCCGGCCGACGCGCCGCGCCAGCCGTAGATCGACTGCCGGGGATCGCCGACGGCGAGCACCGGGTGCCCGCTGCTGCGGCCGAACAGCGCCTCGAGCATGCGCAGCTGGCCGACGCTGGTGTCCTGGTACTCGTCGAGCAGCACGATCCGCCAGCGGGCGCGCTCCCGGCGGCCGACCTCGGGTGCGCTGACCGCGACCCGCGCGGCCAGCGCCACCTGGTCGGAGTGGTCGATCGCGCCGGCGGCCCGCTTGCGTCCCTCGAAGGCCTCGACCAGCGGCAGCAGCGCCACGCGGGCTCGCTGCCGGGCCAGCATGTCGAGCACCGGCTTGTACGGGCCGCGCTTGCCCTTCGCGTCGGGGTAGCCGGCGATGCGCCGCTCGAGCTGCGCGGTCCACTCCCGCAGCCGGTCGGCGCTGATGTCGTGCTCGCCGAGCTCGCCGGCCAGCGCGAGGACGTCCTCCACGGTGGTCAGCGGGCTCAGCGGCACGTCGGTCATGTCGCCGGTCCAGCCGGAGACCACGGAGGACGCCTGTCCCCAGCACATCGCCGGGCCGAGCACGCCGGCGCCGGGCTCGACGCCGATCCGCAGCCCGTGCTCGCTGACCAGCGACGCGGCGTAGCCGTGGTAGGTCGACACCGTCGGCATCCCGACGGCGAGCCGCTCCCGGAGCCCCGGGTCGGTCTCCGGGTGCCGCGCCAGCGCGGCCAGCCGGATCCGGATGCGCTCGTTGAGCTCGCTGGCGGCCTTGCGGGTGAAGGTCAGCCCCAGGACGGCGTCGGGGGCCACCAGCTCGTTGGCGACCAGCCAGCACACCCGGGCGGCCATCGTCTCGGTCTTGCCCGACCCGGCCCCGGCGACGACGACCAGCGGCCGGTCGGCCGGCGCCGACACCACCCGCGCCTGCTCGTCGGACGGCGCGTAGGACAGCCCGCAGCGCGCGGCGACCTCAGCCGGGGTGAGCACCCGGCGCGGCTGCACCGGCTCGGGCGCCGCGCCGAACAGGGCGTCGTCGAGGGCGAGCTGGTCCTCGACCCGAGTGGGCGTCCGCCGGCTCACGAGGTGACCTGCCGGCCGCGCTCGTGCAGCGGGCAGCTGCGCCGGGCCGGGCAGCGCGCGCAGTGGCTGCCGGTGCGCACCTCGAAGGTGGCCGCGCCCATGCCGTCGCCCACCTGCGCGACCAGCTGACCGGCCCAGCTGTCGGCCACCGGGACGTCGGCGGGCAGCGGGTCCTGCGCCTGCTCCTTGGCCTTCTGCCCGGAGCCGACCTGCAGCAGCGCCGCCCCGCCGGGGGCGTCGCCGTGGTCGCCGAAGGCACCGGCGGCGACGGCGACCTGGTAGGCGGCCAGCTGGCCGTGGGTGTCGATGTCCTTGGCCTGGGTGCGGCCGGTCTTGAGGTCGACGACGACCAGCCGCCCGGCGCCGTCGCGCTCGAGCCGGTCGACCTGGCCGCGGATGCGGGCGCGGCCCACGGTGACGTCGAAGTCGGCCTCCGCGGCCAGCAGCTCGCGGCGGTTGGCGGCGTGCCAGCCGAGGAAGCGCTCGAGCATGTCGCGGGCGGCGATCCGCTGTCGCTGGTCGGCCCAGCCGGGACCGAGGTCGAGCCGGTCGAGCTCCTCGGCCAGCGCGGCCCGCGCCTCGGCCGCGGCGAGCCCCTCGGCCACCCGCTGCGCGACGGTGTGCACCGCCGAGCCGACGGTGCGCGTGCTGTCGGGCGAGGCCTCGGCGCCGACCGCGCCGAGCACCCACGTGAGCGGGCACCGCTGGAAGGTCTCGATCGCCGAGGGGCGCACCCGCACCGGCTCGCCGTCGGGCACCAGCGGGGCGTCGTCGGACAGCGGCGCCAGGCCCCACCAGTCGGCCGGGGAGGCGCCGGGCACGCCGTCGTCGGCCAGCCGGCGCAGCACCGCGGCGGCGGCCGACCGGCGGGCCGGCCCGGTCTGCGGGTCGCTGACCGCCCGCCGCAGCTCGGCGACCAGCGCCGGCAGGGTGAGCGAGCGGGGCAGCGGCGTCAGCGGCCGGCCGTCGTCGGGCGGGGCGGCGACGAGGTCGAGGAAGCGGGAGGCGGTGGCGCCGGCGTCGGGCCCGTCGAGCGCCCCCTCGACGGCGGTGACCACCAGCCGGCGGCGGGCGCGGGTGCAGGCGACGTAGAACAGCCGCCGCTCCTCGGCCAGCATCTGGGTGCGCCGGTCGACCACCGCGCCGTCGATCCCGGCCACCCGCTCGACGAGCAGCTCGGTGCCCAGCAGCGTGCCGCGGTCGCGCAGGTCGGGCCAGATCCCCTCCTGCACGCCGGCCACGCAGACGACGTCCCACTCCAGGCCCTTGGCGGCGTGCGCGGTGAGCAGCCGGACCGCCTCGGTCACCGATCCGCGGCCGGCGTCGGCCAGCCCGGGCAGCTGCTGGGCCGTGAGGTGCTCGACGAACGCGCCGACGGTGGCCGAGGGCAACCGGTCGACGAAGCCGGCGGCGGCGTCGAACAGCGCGACGACGGCGTCGAGGTCGCGGTCGGCGACCGCCCCGGCCGACCCGCCGGCGGCGCTGGCCCGCGCCCACCGGCCGGCCAGGCCGCTGCGCTGCCACATCGCCCACAGCACGTCCTCGGCCGACCCGTCGCGGGCCAGCGCCACGCGGCCGGCGGCCAGCACCCCGGCGACCCTGCGGGCCGGGCGGGCGACGGCCTCGGGCAGTTCCTCGAGCAGCGCCTCGTCGGCGAGCGCGGTGGCCAGCGGCGCGCCGCGCTCGTCGGCGTCGACCCCCCGCTGGGCCTGGGCGATCCGCACCGCGCGGCGCAGCCGGCGCAGGTCGAGCACGGTGGCGCCGCCCAGCGAGGAGGCCAGCAGCGCCTCGGCGCCGGGCTCGTCCAGCGCCAGCGTGCCGGGCTCGGCGCCCGGCCGCGGCAGCAGCGCGGTGAGCGCGGCCAGCAGCGGCGCGACGGCGGGCTGCGCGGCCAGCGGGAGGTCGTCGCTCGCCACCTCGACCGGGACGCCGGCCGCGGTCAGCGCCCGCCGCAGCGGCCCGATGGCCAGCGCGGTGCGCACGACGACGGCCATCCCCGACCACGGGACGCCGTCGACGAGGTGCGCGCGGCGCAGCGTGTCGGCGACGTAGGCGGCCTCGACCGCCGCGGACCCGAAGACGTGCGCCTCCGCGGCGCCCTCGTCGGTGCCCTCGGCGGCGGTGAGCCGGCGGTGCTCCCACGGTCCGGGCAGCGCCTCGGCGACCCGGCGGCTGACCGCCAGCAGCGCCGGGCCCGAGCGACGGCACACCCCCAGCGACAGCCGCGGCGCGGGCCGGCCGGTGACGGTGCGGAAGCGGTCGGGGAACTCGACGATGCCGCGCGGCTCGGCGCCGCGGAAGGCGTAGATCGCCTGATCGGGGTCGCCGACCACGACCAGGTCGCCCCCGCCGCCGGCGAGCAGCTGCAGCAGCTCGACCTGCGCCGGGTCGGTGTCCTGGTACTCGTCGACGAACAGCCAGCGGGCCCGCTCCCGTTCGGCACGCAGCAGCGCGGGGTCGTCCTCGAGCTCGGCGATCGCGGCCCGGACCAGCTCGGCGGGGTCGTAGCCGGACGCGTCGCCGCCGCCGGCGGTGGAGAACGCGGTCACCGCCTCGTACTGTTCCTGGAACGCCGCCGCGTGCAGCCAGGCCTCGGTCCCGGTCTCGCGGGCCCACTCGGCCAGCGTCTCGGGGCCGACACCGCGCTCGGTGGCCCGCAGCAGCAGGTCGCGCAGCTCGTCGCGGAACCCGGCCGTCGACAGCGCGGGCAGCAGTGACGCCGGCCAGCGCACCGCGCCCTCGCCGGCGAGGTCACCGCGCAGCAGCTCGGCGACGACGGCGTCCTGCTCGGCGGCGGTGAGCAGGCGGGGCGGGGCCTCCCCGCGCAGCAGCGCCGCACGGCGCAGCACCCCGTAGGCGTAGGAGTGGAAGGTGCGGGCCAGCGGCTCGCGGATGGTGCGGGCGACCCGCGCGGTGACCCGCTCGCGCAGCTCGGCGGCGGCTCGGCGGCTGAAGGTCAGGACGAGGATCTGCTCGGGGTCGACGCCGCGCTCGATGCGCGCGGCGACCGCCTCGACGATCGTCGTCGTCTTGCCCGTGCCGGGGCCGGCCAGCACCAGCAGCGGCCCGCCCGGGTGGTCGACGACGGCCTGCTGGGTGGGGTCGAGCACCGGCCGCGGCGCCGTTCCCGCCGTCGGCTGCACCAGCCGGTAGACCGGTGCCGCCTCGTCCCCCCGTACCGCCACCCTCCGATGACACCACGCGCGGCCGACACCGTCAGGGAGCCGTCGGTCACGTCGGTCGCCCGGGTCCGGCCGGAGCTCACGGCCAGCGGACGGCGTCGAGGTCGACCCGGCCGCCGCGCACCGGCACGCCCTCGGCCGCGAGCCGCCCGAGCTGCTCGACCCGCACCGGCTCCGCGCAGGTGCCGTCGGCGCGGACGACCCGGTACCAGGGCACCGCCGCCCCGCCGGAGGACAGCGCGCGGGCGACCCGGCGCGGGCCGACGCCGACCAGCCGGCCGATCGCGCCGTAGGTGCTCACCCGGCCCGGCGGGATGCGCTCGACGACGTCGAAGACCGCCTCGTCGACGTCGGCGGGGTCGACGTCGACGGGGTCGGCGTCAGCGGCGCCCACGGGTCACGCCCGGCGGCCGAACCGGGCCAGCAGCCGGACCTGGGGAGACGCGTCGGCGGGGACCGGGACCGGCGCGGAGAAGAGGCCGGGCACCCCGTCGCGCGGCAGCCGGGCGGCGAGCCGCCCTGCGGCGCGGACCAGCGCCGGGTCGAGCGTCGCGTCACCGCCGGTGGCGCGGGCGAGGTCCCAGGAGTGCACGGTGAGGTCGACGGTCAGCTCGTCGACGTACTCCCACGCCGGGGCGGGCCCGCGGGACAGGTGCACGGTGCCTTCGGCCAGGTCGGCGCCGGCGACGGCGGCGAGCGCCTCGTCGGCCGCGGCCTCCCACGCGGTCAGCGGGTCGGGGGCGAGCAGCGGGTCGGTGCCCGCGGGCACCCGCGCGGCGACGTCGTCGAGCGGCTCGCCGGCCAGCAGGCCGGGCACCCAGTGCGCCTCGCCGACGAGGTGCGCGACCAGGTCGGCGACGGTCCAGCCGGGCAGCGCCTCGAGGTCCCACTGCCCGGGTTCCACGGCGTCGACCCGGTCGGTGAACGTGGCCTGGGCACGCTGGAAGAGCTCCAGCAGTTCGGTCGGGGACGGCGTCGGCTCGGGCACGCGGCCAGTCAACACGGACGCCGAGGGCCCGGCACCCGATGCGGGGTGCCGGGCCCTGGTGAGGTGCTGGAACGGCCCCCTCGCAGGGCCCCGCCGCGAGCCTGCGAGCGGTGGGGGGCGAGGGGGTCCTTCGTCAGTAGGTGGGCAGCGTCTTGTCGATGCGGGTCGCCCACGCGGTCACGCCGCCCTGGACGTGGACGGCGTCGGAGAAGCCCGCGTTCTTGACCGCGGCCAGCACCTCGGCCGAGCGGACACCGGTCTTGCAGTGCAGCACGATCGGCTTGTCCTGCGGCAGCTGCGAGAGCGCCCGGCCGGAGAGGATCTCGTCCTTCGGGATCAGCTTGGCGCCCGGGATGGACACGATCTCGTACTCGTTGGGCTCCCGGACGTCGATCAGCTCGAAGTCCTTGTCGGCGTCGATCATGTCCTTGAGCTCGTCGACGGTGATCGTCGAGCCGGCGGCGGCGGCCTGCGCCTCGTCGGAGACGACGCCGCAGAACGCCTCGTAGTCGATGAGCCCGGTGATCGGCTCGGCCTCGGGGTCCTTGCGCACCTTGATCGTGCGGAAGGTCATCTCCAGGGCGTCGTAGACCATCAGCCGACCCAGCAGCGTCTCGCCGATGCCGGTGATGAGCTTGACCGCCTCGGTGGCCTGGATGGCGCCGATGGTCGCGCAGAGCACGCCCAGCACGCCGCCCTCGGCGCAGGAGGGGACCATCCCGGGCGGCGGGGGCACCGGGTAGAGGTCGCGGTAGTTCGGCCCGTGCTCGGCCCAGAAGACCGACACCTGGCCGTCGAAGCGGTAGATCGAGCCCCACACGTAGGGCTTGCCGAGCAGCACGCACGCGTCGTTGACCAGGTAGCGCGTGGCGAAGTTGTCGGTGCCGTCGACGATCAGGTCGTACTGGCCGAAGATCTCGAGCACGTTGTCGCTGTCCAGCCGCGTCTCGTGCAGCCGCACGTCGACCAGCGGGTTGATCTCCTTGATCGAGTCGAGCGCGCTCTCGGCCTTCGACCGGCCCACGTCGGAGGCGCCGTGGATGATCTGGCGCTGCAGGTTCGACTCGTCGACGACGTCGAACTCGACGATGCCCAGCGTGCCGACGCCGGCCGCGGCCAGGTACATGAGGACCGGCGAGCCCAGGCCACCGGCGCCCACGGCCAGCACCTTGGCGTTCTTCAGGCGCTTCTGCCCGTCCATCCCGACGTCGGGGATGATCAGGTGGCGGCTGTACCGGCGCACCTCGTCGATCGACAGGTCGGCAGCGGGCTCGACCAGGGGCGGCAGGGACACGCTTGCTCCTCTTGGTTCGCGGACTCCGGCACGGGCCGGTGTTCGTGCGGACAACAGCGTCCCAGGCGCCGCTGTTCCCCCGTCGCGAGCCCCGGAGCGAGGGCCTCAGCCGCGCAGGTCCCGGCGCGCGTACGCGGCGAGCCCGGCGACTGCGAGCACCAGTGCGGTGACCAGCATGCCGACGGCACCGGCGACGTCCACCGGCTCGGCGGGGACCGCCGCCAGGTGCGCGAACGGTGAGATCCCGCGCACCCACGACGGCCAGCCGAAGCTGTCGGCGAGCACCAGCAGCAGGTATCCCCCGGCGGCGGGCAGGACCCCGATGGCGAGCACGGCCTGCGGCGCCAGGCCCAGCGCCAGCAGCGCGGCACCGAGGCACAGCAGCGCGACCGGGACCACCGACAGCGCGCCGGCGAGGGCGTCACCGGGGCCGAGCCCGGCCCCGACCCAGGACGCCCCGGCCCAGGTGGTCAGGCCCGCGGTGGCCGCGACGACGACGGTGCCGACGGCGACGGTCGCGGCCTCCCAGGTCACCCACCGCACCCGCCCGACCGGCCGGGAGTACAGCAGGGTGAGCCGGGACGCCGACTCGTCGGCGGCGACGGAGGCGATCCGCGCGGCGGCGTACGCGCCGACGGGCACCGCGAGCAGGGTGAACAGGGAAGCCGCGTAGCCCTCGACCGAGGCCAGCCGGGAGAAGCCGGCGGCGGCCGCCATCTCGGCGAAGACCGGGTTGTCCCGCAGGAAGTCCAGCATCGCGGTGGCCAGCAGGCCGATGAGCAGGAAGTAGGCCCCCACGCCCAGCGACCAGGTCAGCGTCGCGCGGCGGGTCCGGTGCACCGCGAACCCGGGCAGCGAGCGCAGCAGCCGGCTCGGCGGGCGGGCCCGGTCCCGGCCCTGCCACCGGCCGGCGCCGACGTCGCGCGCCCCGGCCAGGATCGCGGCCAGGACGGCCGGCACGGCGACCAGGACGGCGAGGACCAGCAGTGGGGCCCAGCGGTCGTGGGCGTACGGGGCCACCCGGCCGAGCAGCCCGAACGGGCTGAGCCACTGCAGCCACGCCAGGGCCTCGACGCCGTCACCGACCATGCGGGCCAGCAGGCCGGCGAGCAGGACCGTGACGGCGAGCCCGGAGGCTCCGCGCCGGTCGCCCAGCAGCTGCCCGGTGAGCACCCCGAGCGCACCGCCGGCCATGGCGGTGCCGCCGACGAGCGCTCCGAACAGCACCGCGCCGGCCGGCGCGGTGCCGGCAAGCAGCATCCCCGCGACCACGGCGGCGCCGACGACGACGCCGGCGGCGAGCAGCACGCCGAGCGCGGTGCGGACCAGCGTGGCGAGCCGGACCCGGCCGGCGAGCAGCAGGTCGGTCCGGCCGGCGTCCTCCTCGCCCCGGGTGACCCGCGTGCCGGCCAGCGCGGCCCACACCCCCGCGAGCGCCGCCGCGACCGTGCCGGTGCGCCACACGGTGAAGCCGCCGGGGTCGTCGAGGGCCAGCGGCGGCCCGAAGAGGGTCCGGATCGCCGGGTTGTCGGCGAGCGCCGTGAGCGAGTCGAGCCCGACCGCGCCGCTGAACGTCTGCTCGTACTGCTGGGCCACGAACGCGGTCAGCCCGCCGCACAGCACCGCGACGACGAGGGTCCCCCGGCGCACCTCACGGACCGCCGCGCGGCGGACGGCGGTGCCCGGGGAGTCCGGCGCGGCCGGCCGCGGGGCACCGGTGACCCGCGCGGGCGTCCGGGTCGTCATGCCGCGGCCCGCCCGTAGTAGTCGAGGAAGATCTCCTCGAGGGAGGCCTCCCGGACGTCGAGGCGCACCACGTCGGCCTCGCCGAGGGCGCGCAGCACCGCGCCGGGCGGACCGGTCAGGGCGAGGGTGAGCTGCAGGGGCGTCGTCCAGCGGACGTCGGCCACCCCGGGCAGCACGGCGATCCGCTCGAGGCCGGGCGCGGGGCGGGCGAGCTCGACGGTGACCTCCGAGCGGCGGAGCCGGCGCAGCTCCTCCAGCCCGGCGACCTCGACCAGCCGGCCGGCCCGCAGGATGCCCACCCGGGTGCAGACCGCCTCGACCTCGGCCAGTTGGTGGGAGCTGAGGAACACCGTCTGTCCCCGCTCGGCGGCCTCGGCGATGCAGCGCCGGAACTCACGCTCCATGAGCGGGTCCAGGCCGCTGGTCGGCTCGTCGAGCACCAGCAGGGGCGCCCGGGTGGCGAAGGCCGCGACCAGGGCCACCTTCTGCCGGTTGCCGGTTGAGTAGGCGCGCGCCCGCTTGCCGGGGTCCAGGGCGAACCGCTCGACGAGCTCGTCGCGGTAGGGCAGGTCGGTGCCCGGTCCCACGCCGGCGAGCAGGTCGAGGCACTCGCGGCCGGTGAGCCCGGGCCACAGCGCGACGTCGGCCGGCACGTACGCGAGGTGGCGGTGCGCCCGCTCGACGTCGTCCGCCGGGTCGCCGAAGACCTCGGCCCGGCCGGTGGTGGGCCGCAGCAGGCCCAGCAGCATGCGGATGGTCGTGGACTTGCCGGCGCCGTTGGGCCCGAGGAAGCCGAAGACCTCCCCCGCGGGGACCGACAGCGACAGGTCGACCACGGCCCGGGTGGCGCCGAAGCGCTTGCCCAGGGCCTCGAACAGGACGGCGGGCGGAGCGGACTCGGGCGTGGCGGACTCGGCCATGGCACTCCGATCGGAGCCGTAGGGACCACGACTGCCGACCAGGCTTCCCGGCGCACCGCCGAGCAGCGTAGTGCCCGGGGCCCGCCCCGGGGAGGACCTTGGTCACCGCGACCGGGCCGGTCAGGGGAAGGGCCAGGCGTTCCTCGCGCAGCCGTCGAGACCGAGCGTCTGCTGCTGCATGACCGGCGCGGGCAGGCCCGGCGCCGGGCACGGCTGGTGGCCGTTGCCCAGCGCGTGGCCGACCTCGTGGTTGACCACGTACTGGCGGTAGGTCGCGATGTCGCCGTCGTAGTGCGGGACGGCGGTCTCCCAGCGGGCCAGGTTGATGACCGCGCGCTCGCCGTACCGGCAGGAGGTGTAGCCGCCGGTGCCCACGCCCGGGCAGTAGCGCTCCATGCTCCCGGGGCTGACCAGGCTCACCCGGAACTCGTAGGCGCCCGGGTCGGTGGCGTCGACGCGCTGGAAGGCCATCCGGCCGCCGTTGCCCCAGGACCGCGGGTCGCCCAGGGTCGCCTCGACCGCGGCGGCGAAGGCCGCGGCGTCGACGCCGATGCCGTCCTCGACCTCGACGACGAACCGCTGCAGCGGCCCGCTGCCGTGGACGCCCGAGGAGCCGGGCACCACGGTCACGGTGCCCGCGCCCTGCTCGACGTAGGTCCCGGCCGCGGCCGTGGGGAGGCCGGTCGGGCCGGCGTCACCCTCGGCCGGCGCGGGCGGCGGGGTCGTGGCGGCGGTGGACGGCGCGGTCGACCGGGCGGTCGGGGCTGCCGACGACGTCGCCGGGCTCGCTGCGGGGGCCGGTGAGGAGGTGGCCCGCCCGGCGGTGACCACGTCGACCAGGGCCAGGACGGTGGCCAGCGTCAGCAGCGGGATGGCGTAGGCGCGCCAGCCGTGCCGGGCGACGAAGCGGCGCAGCCGGCCGGGCCGCCGGCGGCGCGGCGCGGGCGGTCGGGCGGCGACCTCACCGGACGGGGGACGGCGCCCCGGCGGGGGTACCGGGGGCCGGCGGCGCACCGGCTCGGGTACCGGCCGCAGCGGGGCGCCGGGGCGCCGGCCGGGCGGCGGACCTGCCACGTGCCGCCTCCTCGCGGTCGTCCTGCCGTCGCGCCGCGCCCCGGGTGGCATCGCGCGCCTCGGGGTCAGGTTCTCACGCCGCCGCGGCCCGCCGGGCGCGTCGCGGGGAAGGGCGCGTCGGCGGGTCAGCCGGCCCGGGTCTCCGGCGTGCTCGTCCCACTGCCCGGCGCGGGCCGCTCGTCCGGCCGCCCGGCGTCCTCGAGCAGGCCGAGCACCGCCCGCGCCGTCTCCTCGGGCGCCTCGAGCATGGCCACGTGCCCGACCGTCTCGAGCACCAGCAGCCGGGCGTCGCGCACGGTGGCGGCCAGGCGCGGCGCGAGGCGCGGGTCGACGAGCCGGTCGCGGTCGCCCCAGACCACCAGCGTCGGCATCCGCAGCGAACGGGCCAGCCGCCAGGCGTTGGCCCGGCCGACCCGCAGGTAGGAGGTGAGCAGGCCGCGCATGCTGCGGGCGAGCGACCGGTTGGCCCAGGCCTGGGCGGCGCGCTCCCGCGCCTCCTCGACGGCGGCGTCGAGGCGCTCGCGCGGCACCCGGGCGGGCTCGCCGAAGCACATCGCCAGCACGCCGCGCACCGACTGCTCGGGGGTCACGCGGGCCAGCCGCCGCTCGGCGAGGGTGGGCACACCCGGGAGCAGGAGCAGCAGCAGCGCCCGGCCGAAGGACTGCGGCACGCGGTAGACCGGCATGGCCGGCGAGACCAGCGTCAGGGTGGCGACCAGGTCGGGACGGCGGGCGGCGGCGACCAGGCTGACCAGCCCGCCGAGACTGTTGCCCAGCAGGTGCACCGGGCGGCCCTGCGCCTCGCCGGGCTGTGCCACGACGTGCTCGAGGACGTCGACGACGGCGCGGACGTGACCGCGCACCGAGTAGGAGCCCGACGGCGGCGGCTGCGAGCGGCCGAAGCCGGGCAGGTCGGGCGCCCAGCCCTCGCAGCGCACCGCCAGCAGCCCGGCCAGGTCGGTCCAGTTGGTCGAGGCGCCGCCCAGGCCGTGCACGTACACCGCCCGCTCGCGCGGCCCGTCGGCCGGGCCGGTGGCGGGCGTGGTGCGCACGAAGACCGTGCCGCCGGTGACCGGCACCTCCCTCCCGGGCCAGGCGGCGGGCGGGGCGGCGGGGACGGTCAGGTCCGCCGTCGAGAGGCGGGCGGTGGAGAGCGGCGCCACCGTGGGGGGCGCGGGGGTCCGGCGGGTGCGCGCTCGGCGGGCCTCGGGCACCCGGCGACGGTATGCCAGGCGGCCGCGGCGCGTGCGCCGGGTGACCCGCCGGTAACATCCCCGGCGCCATGCAGTCCTCCCGTCCGGTCCCCGCCCGCCGCACCTCGCGGTTGCCGCGCGGCGCCCGGCGGCTGCAGCTGCTGCAGGCGGCGCAGGAGGTCTTCGTCGCGCAGGGCTTCCACGCAGCCGCCATGGACGACATCGCCGACCGCGCCGGCGTCAGCAAGCCCGTGCTGTACCAGCACTTCCCCGGCAAGCGGGAGCTGTACCTGGCGCTGCTGGAGCAGCAGGTCACCGAGCTCACCGAGCGGCTGGGCGAGGCGATGGGCGGCACCGAGGACAACCGGCAGCGGGTGCAGGGCGCGGTGGGCGCCTACTTCGACTTCATCGACGCCGAGGGCGGCGCCTTCCGCCTGGTCTTCGAGTCCGACCTGCGCAACGACGAGGACGTGCGGGCGCTGGTCGACCGCGGGAACCGCGCCTGTGTCGAGGCGATCGCGGAGGTCATCGCCGGCGACACCGGCAGCCCGCCGGAGCAGGCGCACCTGCTGGCCTCGGGGCTGACCGGGCTGGCCGAGACCAGCGCCCGCTGGTGGCTGGCGCAGAAGGGCACCGTCCCGCGCGACGAGGCGGTGTCGCTCATGTCGGCGCTGGCGTGGCGCGGCATCTCGGGGTTCCCCCGGGTCGAGGGCGAGCACCCGGCGGGCTGAGCGCCCGTTCGCTGACGGCGCAGCCGCGCGACGGGGCCCGCCGACCGGCGCTGGACTAGCGTGGTCGGCAGCCGTGCAACCCGAGGAGGCATCCCGAGTGGAAGTCAAGATCGGTGTCCAGCACTCCCCCCGGGAGCTGGTCGTCGACAGCCCGAAGACCCCCGACGAGATCGCTGCCGACGTGGCCTCCGCCATGTCCGGCGGCACGAAGGACGGGCTGCTGACCCTGGAGGACGAGCGGGGCCGCCGCGTCCTCGTCCCGGTCGACCGGATCGCCTACGTGGAGATCGCCCAGGCCGACCAGCGCCGGGTGGGCTTCGTCGCCGGCGCCTAGCTCCGGCAACGCACGTCCCGCAGGGGCGTCCCCGCACCGCGGGGGCGCCCCTGCGTCGTGTCAGGGTTTGAGGCCGAGGGTGCGCATCCGCTCGGTGTGCGCAGCGGTGATCCGGTCGACCAGCCGGGCGATGCCGGTGAGGTCGCCGGTCCCCTCCATGATCAGCTGCGCCAGCCCCTCGCGCTCGGCGATGACCGCCTGCGACTGGGAGATCGCCTCCCCGACCAGCCGCCGTCCCCACAGGGCCAGCCGCCCGGCGAGTGCGCGCTGGGAGCGGATGGCAGCACGCACCTCGCGGACGGCGAACTCCGCGTGCCCGGTGTCGGCGAGCACCTCGAGGATGAGCGAGCGGTCGGGCTCGGGCAGGAAGCCGGCGATCTCGCGGTAGAAGTCGGCCGCCAGGCCGTCCCCGACGTAGGCCTTGACCAGGCCCTCCAACCACGTCCGCGGCCGGGTGCCCTCGTGGAAGCCGTCGAGGGCCGGCACGAACGGCGCCATCGCCGCAGCGGGGTCGGCGCCCAGCTCCCGCAGCCGCGCCGCGAGCCGGTCGTGGTGGCCCATCTCGGCGGCGGCCATCCTCGCCAGCGCGGCCCGGCCGTCGAGCGTCGGAGACAGCCGGGCGTCCTCGGCCAGCCGGTCGAACGCCGTCAGCTCGGCGTAGGCCAGCACGCCGAGCAGGTCGACGACGGCGCGGCTGTCGACCGTGCTCACGTGCCACCTCCGGGTGGGGTCGGGGCGGGCGGCCCGCGCGGCGACAGAGGCTAACCGCTCCCCGCGCTACCATGGGAACAGGCGGGCCGCCAGGTCCGCTGGTATCTGTGCGCTGACGATCGCTCGCCGACGCCCCGAGGAGCCCGTGACCGGGCACACCGGGCCGTCGCCCGGGGGCAGATCGAGCCCCGGTCCGCTGGCCGCGTCGGCGCTGGACACGCATCCCGCGACACCCGACCGCGGAGCGCCCGGACGACGCCGTCGTCGCCCGCCGGCCGCTCCCCCAGCCGACCAGAGGCGAGAGCACTGACCTCCACAGACCACACCCCCACCACCCCCGAGCTCGAGCACGCCGAGACCGGCGCGCCCGCGCCCGAGCAGGTCGAGCAGACCGTCGAGGCCCTCGGCGGCGCGCCCGTCGAGGAGACCGCGCCGCTGTTCAGCGACTTCGACGTCCACCCCGACGTCGTCGCGGCGCTGGCCGAGGCCGGCATCACCCGGACCTTCGCGATCCAGGAGCTCACCCTCCCGCTGGCGCTGGCCGGCAACGACCTCATCGGGCAGGCCCGCACCGGCACCGGCAAGACCCTCGGCTTCGGCGTCCCGCTGCTGCAGCGCGTCGTCCCCGCCGCGGAGGGCGGTGACGGCGTCCCGCAGGCGCTGGTCGTCGTCCCCACCCGCGAGCTGTGCGTGCAGGTCGCCCGCGACCTGGCCACCGCCGGGAAGAAGCGCGGCATCCGCGTTCAGGCCATCTACGGCGGCCGGGCCTTCGAGCCGCAGGTCTCCGCGCTGCAGGCCGGCGTCGAGGTCGTCGTCGGCACCCCCGGCCGGCTGCTCGACCTGGCCCAGCAGGGTCATCTGATCCTGGGCAAGGTCGGCGTGCTGGTCCTCGACGAGGCCGACGAGATGCTCGACCTGGGCTTCCTGCCCGACATCGAGCGGGTCCTCGGGATGGTCCCGGCGAAGCGGCAGACCATGCTGTTCTCCGCCACGATGCCCGGCCCGATCGTGAACCTGGCCCGCCAGTTCATGACCCAGCCCACCCACATCCGGGCGCACGGCAACGACGAGGGCTCGACCGTCCCGCAGACCACCCAGTTCGTGTACCGGGCGCACAACCTGGACAAGCCCGAGCTGCTGGCCCGCGTGCTGCAGGCGCGCGGCCGGGGCCTCGCGATGGTCTTCTGCCGCACCAAGCGGACCGCGCAGAAGGTCGCCGACGAGCTGGTCGACCGCGGGTTCGCCGCCGCCGCCGTGCACGGCGACCTCGGCCAGGGCGCCCGCGAGCAGGCGCTGCGCGCGTTCCGCAGCGGCAAGGTCGACGTCCTGGTCGCCACCGACGTCGCCGCCCGCGGCATCGACGTCACCGGCGTCAGCCACGTCGTCAACTACCAGTGCCCCGAGGACGAGAAGACCTACGTGCACCGGATCGGCCGCACCGGCCGCGCCGGGCGCGAGGGCGTCGCGGTCACCTTCGTCGACTGGGACGACGTGCCGCGCTGGCAGCTGATCAACAAGGCGCTCGACCTGCCGTTCGCCGACCCGCCGGAGACCTACTCCACCTCGCCGTGGGTCCGCACCGACCTGGACGTCCCCGAGGACGCCACCGGCCGGCTGCCGCGCTCGCAGCGCACCCGCGAGGGCCTCGACGCGGAGGTACTCGAGGACCTCGGCGAGACCGGCCGGAAGCCCAAGGGCGCCGGCCGCGGACCGGCACGGGAGGAGGTCCGCGACTCCTCCCGGGAGGACGGCGACCGCCCGGCCCGCTCGCGGTCGCGCTCCCGCCGCCGCACGCGGGGCGGGGAGCCCGCCGACGGGTCGGCCCCCGCCGCCGAGGCCGCCACTGCCGCCGACCCGGCCGACGCCGCTGCCGAGCAGCCTGCGGACGAGGGTGCGCCGCGCCGTCGCCGTCGCCGCCGCGGGGGCGCCCGTCGCCGCTCCGCCGGTGCCGCCGGCACCGACGTGGGCGGCGACTCCGGCGACGGCGGCGACTCCGAGTCCGCCGCCTGACGCCGATCTCCGCCGTTGGCGCTGCGTCCCCCGCCGTTGCGGGTCTGGGTCTGGACGGCGGCCACGCTCGCGCTGGCGCTGGTCGCCGTCCTGCTCTGGCGCGGCTCCAGCGTCGCGGCCACCGACAGCACGACCGCTGACCCGCCGTGGGTCCCCGACGCCGCGCCCGCCGCGGAGGTGGCCCGCGCCTGGTCGGTCGCGGCCGACGCCGGGCTGCCCCGCCGGGTCGTCGAGGGCGGCCGGGTCGTGGTGCCCGGTGAGCGCGGCCTCACCGCCGTCGACGCCGTCACCGGGGACGAGGCCTGGCACTACCGCCGGGCCGACGCCCGGCTGTGCGGCCTGACCGCGGTCGACGGGCTGGTGGTCGCCGTCTTCCGCACCCACGACCGCTGCGACGAGGCCCTGGCCCTCGACGCGGCCACCGGGGTGCGCCAGTGGACCCGCAACCTCAGCCTCCGCGCGGACGCCACGATCGCCGGCACCGAGCAGGCCGTGCTGGCCGGCAGCCCGACCGGGGTCGTGGTGCTCGACCCGGCGGGCAACAACGTCCGCTGGCGGGTCGCGGCGGCCGAGGACTGCCTCCTCGAGGACACCGACGTCGGTAGCGCCGGGGTGGTGCTGCTGCAGCGCTGCCCCGGGACCGCGGCGCTGCAGCTGCGGCTGTTCGACGCCTCCACCGGCCAGCCCCGGTGGACCAGGGACGTCCCCGTCCCCCAGGGCGCCGGCATCCGGCTGGTCGGCGCCGACCGGCTCGTCGGCGTCGTCACCGGCGACACCCTGCTGGTGCACCGCCCCGACGACGGCACCCTGCTCCAGCAGCTCCCGCTGCCCGCCGCCGGGGCCGACCCGGCCGCCGAGCCGCTGCTGCAGGCCGGCGCGGGCGACGTCGCGCTGGTGTGGGCCCGCGGCACCCTGTGGGCGCTGGACCAGGGCACCGGCGCCCCGCGGTGGGAGCTGCCCGCGCAGGGGCTGCCCACGGGGGGCGTCGGCAAGACCGCGTCGGGCTCGGCCGCCGTGTGGGTGCCCGAGTCGGGCGGGTTCGTGCTGCGCGACCTCGCCACCGGCGCCGAGGCCGGCCGGGCGGCGGTCGACGGCGGCCTGGAGGCCGGCGGGCAGGCCTCGCTGGTCGGGCCGGTGCTGCTCTACCGGCTCCCCGACCGGGTGCACGGCTTCGCCTGACCGGACGTCCTCGCTGCGGCGCCGCCGCGGCGGAGGTTGACTGGACACATGGTCCTGCCCGGGAGCCCCGAGATGCCGTCGGTCACCCTCGCCATCCCGTCCGACGACCTGCGGCAGCTGGCCGACCACGACGCGACCCCGCGGATCCTCGCCGGCCGGGCGGGCCCGCTGGCCGCGCTCGACACCGGCGGCGACGGGCGCCGCGGCACCGTCCTGCTGGTGCCCGGCTACACCGGCAGCAAGGAGGACTTCGCGCCCCTGCTGGCGCCGCTGGCCGCCCGCGGGCACCGGGTGGTCGCCATCGACCAGCGCGGGCAGTACGAGTCCCCCGGGCCCGACGACCCCGCGGCCTACACCGTCGCCGAGCTCGCCGCCGACGTCGTCGCGGTCGCCGCCCTGCTGCGCGAGGAGACCGGCATCCCCCACCTGGTGGGGCACAGCTTCGGCGGCCTGGTCGGCCGTGCGGCGGTCCTGGCCGACCCGGCCGCGTTCCGGTCACTGACGCTGCTCGGCTCCGGTCCCGCCGCGCTGGCCGGCCCGCGGGTCGACCTGCTCGAGCACCTCGGGCCGCTGCTCGACCAGGGCGGCGTCCCGCTGGTGGCTGCCACGCTGGAGCAGCTGGCCATGACCGACGAGCGCGCCCTGGCCGTGCCGCGGGCGACCCGCGCGTTCTACGGCCGCCGGTTCCTCGGCAACACCGCCGCCGGGCTGCGCGGCATGGCGCAGGCGATCACCACCGAGCCCGACCGGGTCGCCGAGCTCGCCGCCACCGGCGTCCCGGTGCTGGTGGCCCACGGCGAGGCCGACGACGCCTGGTCCCCGGCCGTCCAGGAGGACATGGCCCGGCGGCTGGGCGCCCGCCACGAGGTCGTCCCGCACGCCATCCACTCCCCCGCCGTCGAGAACCCCCTGCGGACGGTGCAGGTGCTCGAGACCTTCTGGGCGTCCCTGCCCGGGACCACCCGGTGAGCGGCGGGCGGCCCTCGGCGCGCGACTGGACGCCCGAGGAGGACCGGCTGGGCTTCTTCGGGCCGGACAGCGTCACCTGGCGGGTGCACGCCGACCCCGTCTACGGCGTCGGGGGGCTGCGGGCGCTGCTGCTGCAGGCCCTGCACCCGGTCGCGATGGACGGCGTCGCGCGCAACTCGGTGTTCCGGGAGTCCCCGTGGCAGCGGCTCGCCCGTACCGGGGAGTACGTGGACACGCTGACCTTCGGCACCCGGCGGGAGGCGATCCGGCTGGTGCGGCGGGTGCGCGGCATGCACCGGCGGCTCGGCGGCACGGAGGGGACGACCGGGCGCACGTACCGCGTCGACGACCCCGACCTGCTGCTGTGGGTGCACGCCTGCCAGGTGGACTCGCTGCTCGACGTCGCCCGCCGGGCCGGCGTCGTCACGCCCGCCGAGGCCGACCGCTACGTGGCCGAGCAGGTGGTCGCGGCCGAGCTCATCGGCGCCGACGCCGGCGACGTGCCCGCCTCGGTGGCCGACCTCGATGCCTACTTCACCCGGATGCGCCCGGCGCTCGCGCTCACCCCGGACGCCCGCGACGCCTGGCGGTTCATCGCGCTGCCACCGATGCCGCGGTGGGTGCAGCTGCTGACCCCCGCCCGGCCGGCGTGGGGCACGCTGGCGTCGCTGGCGGTGGCGACGCTGCCGCCCTGGGCCCGCCGGCTGGCCTCGCTGCCGGGGTTCGCGGTCACCGACGCGGCGGCGACGGCGGCGCTGCGGGCCTTCCGGACCGGCCTGCTGGCGCTGCCGGACCGGGCGCGGCTGTCGCCGGTCGTGCGTGCCGGGTTCGAGCGGACGGCGCCGCCGACGGCCCTGGGCGCCTAACCACCGGCGGCGGGCTGGTCGAGGGCGCGCCGCGCCGCCGCCAGCACCGCGGCGGCCACGCGGTCCAGCGACGGCGAGCGCAGCTTCCACTGCTGCCAGTACAGCGCGACGTCGACGGCGCCGTCCGGGTCGAGCGCGACCAGCTCGCCCGGCGGCTCCTGCTGGGCGGGCACCATGCCCCAGCCGAACCCGAGGCCGACGGCGGTCACGTAGTCGGCCGAGGCCGGGACGTGGTGCACCGGCGGCGTCCGCTCGTCGACCCCCCGCGAGCGCAGGTAGCGGTACTGCAGGTCGTCGCTGCGGTCGAAGACCACGACGGGCGCCCGGGACAGCGCCCCGGCGGTGACCCCGTCGGGGAACCAGTGCTGGGCGAACGCGGCCGTGGCCATCGGCCGGTAGGACATGCTGCCCAGCCGGGTGACGCTGCAGCCGGGCACGGGCTCGGCGTCCGCGGTGACCGCCGCCGTCACCCGGCCCTCCCGCAGCAGCACCGCCGTGCGCTCCTCGTCCTCCCGGTGCAGCTCGAAGGCCAGCTCGCCGGCGAGAGGGGCCAGCGCCGGCAGCACCCAGGTGGCCATGGAGTCGGCGTTGACCGCGACGGGCAGGGGCACCGGCCCGTGCGCGGCGTCGCCCACCAGCTCCCGGGTGACGTCGGCGGTGAGCAGCGTCAGCTGACGGGCCAGCCGCAGCACCGCCTCCCCGGACCCGGTCACCCGCACCGGCTTGCTGCGCACCAGCAGCACCCGGCCGGTGGCCGTCTCCAGCGCCCGCAGCCGCTGGCTGATCGCGCTCGGCGTGACGTGCAGGGCACGGGCGGCGCCGTCGAGGGTGCCGGCGGCGACGGTCGCCTCGAGGGCGCGCAGCTGTCCGAGGTCGAGGTCCACCCGATCATCAGAACAGCTACAGATCCTGCAGCAACGCGAACGGCGCTTCCGACGAGGGCCGCCTAGCGTCGCCGCCGTGTCCGCTGCCGTGTCCCCCGCCCTGCTGGCCGCCGTCTCCGGACTGGGGCTCGGGCTCTCGCTGATCGTGGCGATCGGCGCGCAGAACGCCTTCGTGCTGCGGCAGGGGCTGCGCGCCGAACACGTGGCCGCCGTCGTCGCCGTCTGCCTGGTCTCCGACGTCGCGCTCATCACCGCCGGGACCGCCGGGGCCGGCACGCTGGTCAGCCGGGTGCCCGGCGTCCTCACCGCGGTGTGCTTCGCCGGCGCGGCGTTCCTCGCCGCCTACGGTCTGCTGGCCGCCCGCCGGGCGCTGCGCGCGGCGGCCCTGGTCCCCGACGAGACCGGACGCCGCGCGGGGCTGGCGGCCACGCTGACCACCTGCCTGGCGCTGACCTGGCTCAACCCGCACGTGTACCTGGACACGGTGGTGCTGCTCGGGTCGCTGGCCGGCACCTGGGAGGAGCTGCGGTGGTGGTTCGCCGGCGGCGCCGCGCTGGGCAGCACCGTCTGGTTCGTCGCCCTCGGCTACGGCGCGCGGCTGCTGCGGCCGGTCTTCGCGCGGCCGGCGTCGTGGCGGGTGCTCGACGCCGTCATCGCCGTCGTCATGCTGGCGCTGGCGGCGTCACTGGTCGTGCAGGGCGTCCGCGGTGCCTAGCCGGACGCGGCGGGCTCGTCGGCCGGCAGGAAGCTCCAGGTCTCGCGCGCCGGCGCGGCGCCCTGCCCGGGCGGGCAGCTGCGCCGGAAGTCGCACCAGCCGCACTGCCGCCCGGGTGCGGCCGGGAACGCCTCGTCGGGGTGCACGCCCTCCTCGACCCGCCGGGTGGCGACGCCGATGTCCGCGGCGACGTCCTCGGCCCGCCGGACGTGGTTGGCCAGCGAGCGCTCGGTGTGCTCGAAGGCCGCGACCGTGCCCGACGGCAGGTGGTGCAGCTCCACCCGGCGGCAGGGCCGGCGCAGCGTGCGCTGCACGCCGAGGACGTACACCGCCAGCGCCGGTGAGCCGCGCGCCTCGTCCTCGGTACTGGGCACCCGGCCGGTCTTGTAGTCGACGACGACCAGCTCGTCCCCGCGCTGGTCGATCCGGTCGACCCGTCCCGACAGCGCCAGCGCCGGCGTGGTGGCCGCGACCTGGCGCTCCAGGCCGGCCGGCTCGTCGTCGGGGTCGACCGTGGCCAGGTAGTCGGTGAGCCACCCGGCGGCGCGGGCGCGCCAGCGGGCGGACTGCTCGGCGTCCCGGAAACCGGTGTCGGACCAGACGCCGTAGAGCAGCTGCCGCGCGGCCACCGCGGTGCGGCTCCCCCGCGGCAGGTCCCACCACGAGCGCAGCGCCGCGTGCACGGCCGAGCCGACCGTGTTGTGCGCCCACGGCGGCCCCTTGGGCGGCGTCGGCCGGTCGACGTAGGCGTGCCGGTAGCGGCGCGGGCAGTCGGCGAACGCGGCGAGCTTGCTCGGCGTCGCGGGGAACAGCCGCCGCGGCATGCCCGGCATCTCCAGTTGCGCGCTCCCCACACCGCCACGCTAGCGGCCGGGACGGCGGACCCGCGTCAGTCGGTGAACGGCGCGCTGCCGGTGCCCGCGGCCAGCAGCGCCTCGAACTGTCCGGGCTCGGTGGTACACGCGCCGATCGGCGTCGTCTTGTTCGTGCCGTGGTAGTCACTGGACCCGGTGGTGAGCAGGCCCAGCTCGCGCGCCAGCCCGTGCAGGTGGTCGCGCTCGGCGGGGCTGTGGTCGGGGTGGTCGACCTCGAGGCCGAGCAGCCCCGCGCCGGCCATCGCGGCGACCGCGGCGTCGTCGACCACCCGCCCCCGCCGGGTGGCCAGGCCGTGCGCGAACACCGGCACGCCGCCGGCCTCCCGGACCAGCCGGATGCCCTCGAGGACCTCGGTGTCGGCCTTGGCGACGTAGTGGGGACTGCGGTGGGACAGCAGTGTCGCGAACGCCTCGTCCACCGACTCGACGACGCCGGCCTCGACCAGCGCCCGGGCCACGTGCGGCCGGCCGACGACCCCGCCGCCGGAGGCCTCGACGATGCGCTCCCAGACCACCGGGTAGCCGGCCGCGGCCAGCGCGGCGACGATCCGCTCGCCGCGGCCCAGGCGCTCGGCGCGCAGCCTCGCCAGCTCGCCGGCCAGCGCCCGGTGCGCCGGGTCGAACAGGTAGGCCAGCAGGTGCACGCTGATCGGCGGCTGGTCGGCGGGGAACCACCGGCAGGACAGCTCCAGGCCGGGGACGACGGTCAACCCGGGCGGGCGGGCCGCGGCGGCGGCCGCCCAGCCGGCGGTGGTGTCGTGGTCGGTGAGGGCGACGACGTCGAGGCCGGCGGCGCGGGCGGTGGCGAGCAGGGCCGCGGGGCTGTCGGTGCCGTCGGAGACCGACGAGTGGGTGTGCAGGTCGATGCGCATCGGCGTCCAGCCTCCCCTGCCCGCGCGGGCCGCGCCCGGTCGGTCAGCGCGCCGGTGCGGGCGGGTCCTGGCGGGGCGCGCCGGGGATCGGCTGGGTGTCGTGCCGCGGCCGCTCGCGGGCGGGCGGCTCGGGGTTGCCCTCGTCGTCGCCGGCGGCGGCGCTGCCCAGGTCGCTGCCGAACAGCAGCCCGCTGACCTCCTGGTAGAGCAGGTCGGCGCGCGGCAGGAAGGTGATCTGCGACAACGCCTGCTGCTGACCGGCGGACTCGAAGCGGAAGGTGCCGTAGCCCAGCACCTGACCCAGCAGCGTCTCCTTCCAGGTCAGGTCGGTGATCCGGCGCAGCGGCAGGAGCGTGACGGTGCGGGCGATGATCCCCGAGGTCAGCAGCACCCGGCGGCGGGTGACGATGAAGTGCCGCATCCACCACTCGCCGACCCGCAGCGCGAGCGTGCCCAGCGCGGCGAGGACGACGAGCAGCCCGAGGCCGGCCGAGAACCGGTTGTCCGGGTCGAGGGTGAGCACCCAGATCCCGGCCGCCAGCACCGGCAGCGTCTTGGTGGCCGGCCACAGCAGCACCGCCCAGTGGCGGCGGGTCGCGACGACGGCCTGCTCGCCCGGGAGCAGGTACTTGGCGGCGTCCTTGGCCCACCGCGGCGGGCGGCCGTCGGCCGGGCCGGTCACGGCCGCCTAGACGAGCGAGGTGACGAAGGCGGCGATGGAGGAGGCGGCGTCACCGAGGGCCTCGCCGGCGCTCTTCACCATCTCGGCCGAGGACTCCGGCTGCTGGATGACGTACCAGACGACGAAGGCGATGGCCAGCCAGACGAGGACCTTCTTCAGGTTCACCGTCACCTCCGGGGATGTGCTCGGACCCGCGGGCGGCGTGCCCGCGCGGCTCGGCCCGGAGGCCGGTCCCATGGGTAACACAGGCCCCAGCCGGGACCGTCCGGACACGCCGGTCGGGACCGGGCGTTCACTCCCCCGGCAGCAGGTGCTCGCTGGGCGGGCCCAGTGGCAGGTCGGGGTAGAGCCGCTCGCGCAGGTCGAGCAGCCGCCGTGGCTCGGCCAGCAGCCAGCCGGCCGACATGGGCCAGGTGACCAGCCACAGCCACACCCCGTAGGCCTCGCCCACGAAGGCGGCCCGGTCGTCGGACGTGGGGACCGCCCACAGGGGGGCGTGCTGCCCGGCGGCCTCGACCGCCGCCGACGACGGCCCGGTGATGACGTCGCCCGGGTCGAGACCCGGCAGGCCCGCGTAGCCGCAGCCCACGCCCATGCCCGGCTCCTCCGCGACCAGCACCATCTCGGCCGACCCGCCCAGCGGTGCCGGGCCCGCGCAGCCGACGACGATCGCCCGCGCGCCGGGCTCCCCGCCCCACGCCAGGCCGGTGACCGACCAGCCCGTCGGCATCGGGTCGGGCACCCAGGCCGGGACGCGGGCGTCGGCGGTGACCGCCGCGATCGCGTCGTGCGCGATGAGCGCCGTGTGGTGCAGCGGGGTGACGGCGCCGTGCAGGTGGCACCAGGCCACGGCGGAGTCCCCGGGGCGCACGACCAGCGGCTCGCCGCAGCGAGGGCAGACCGGGGAGGGGCTCATCGGGGAACACCGTCCTGTCACGCGGGGCTCACGTCAAGCGCGGGCGGACGATCCCGGCTCGCGCCGTCGTACCCTGCGCGGGTGCCGTCCGCGTCGTTCCCGCCGGCCGCGCCTCCCCCGGCTCGGGACGGTGCCGTGACGGTGGCCTGCGTGGGGGCGGTGGTGCTCGACGGCGCCGGCCGGTTGCTGCTGGTCCGCCGGCGCAACGCCCCGGGCCGCGGGCTGTGGTCGGTGCCCGGCGGGCGGGTGGAGCCGGGCGAGTCCCTGGCCGCCGCGGTGGCGCGGGAGGTCCGCGAGGAGACCGGGCTGGACGTCCGCGTCGGCGCCGAGGTCGGGCGGGTGACCATCCCGGGCGACGGCGTCGTCTACGACGTCGTCGACTTCGACTGCACCCTCACCGACCCGCGCGCCCAGCCGGTACCCGGCGACGACGCCGACGCGGTGGTGTTCGCCGGCCCGGCCGACCTCGAGCGGCTGCCCTGCACGCCGCGGCTGCTGGAGACGCTGCGCGGCTGGGGCGCGCTGCCCGCCTGACCGGGCGGGCGGCGCGCCACCCGCTCAGGAGCGGGGCCGGGGCTCCGGACGGCCGGTCTGCTCGCCGCCGCGGGCCTCGCCGTAGGAGCGCTTGGGCACCATGACCTTGCGCCGGAAGACGCAGACGACGGTGCCGTCCTGCTTGTAGCCGATGGTCTCGACGTGCACGACGCCCCGGTCGTCCTTCGACCGCGACTCGGTCTTGTCCAGGACCGTCGTCTCGCCGTAGACGGTGTCGCCGTGGAAGGTCGGCGCCACGTGGCGCAGCGACTCGACCTCCAGGTTGGCGATCGCCTTGCCCGAGACGTCGGGCACGCTCATGCCCAGCAGCAGCGAGTAGACGTAGTTGCCGACGACGACGTTCTCGCCGAACTCCGTGGTCTCCGCGGCGAAGTGGCTGTCCAGGTGCAGCGGGTGGTGGTTCATCGTGATCAGGCAGAACAGGTGGTCGTCGTACTCGGTGACGGTCTTCCCCGGCCAGTGCTTGTAGACCGCGCCGACCTCGAACTCCTCGTAGTACCGACCGAACTGCACCGTTCCTCCTGTCCCTGCAGGCCAGCGCGCCGCTGACCGCACCGATGGCACGGCGGTGGCACGCCACGACCGTGGGCAGCACACTCGCACAGGGGTGCCGCAGGTCGTGTAGCCGGTGGTCCGGGCCGGGCTAGAGGCCTCCCCCGTCGCCCGCGCCGCCTCCGAGGAACCCCGTGGCGGCGGCGCCGCCGGTGGCCGTTCCGTAGGTCTGCCGTGCGGCGATGCCCGGGTCCTCGGCAGCGATCCGGTGCCGCTCGGCGCGGACGCTGCGGCGGCTCAGGTCGTGGTCGGTGCGTGGCGGCTCGAAGACGGCGGCCCGCAGGTCGCCGTCGTGCACGGCGGCGCGGCCGTGGAGGGCGACCCGCCACACGTCGTCGGTCTCGCCCCACTGGTCCCGCAGCCAGGCCAGTGCCCGTCGTCCGTCGGCGGTGAGCGCGACCGTCGCCCGGCCCCGGCCTAGCGCCCGGCCCAGGACGGAACGGGCCGCCAGGCCGTCGCTGCGCAGCCGTCGGCCGACCTCGAGGAGCCGGGCGTCGTCCTGCAGCCGCCACTGGACGGTGTCGACCGAGCGGTGGCCCGACGGCCCGACGGCGTCGAGGACCGCCGCCTCGACCGGGTGCTGCCGGGTCAACTCGACGGTCGCCAACTGGCCGGGTGAGTGCACCCGGACCCGTCCCGAGCGCACGAGCGCCACGATGGCCGTGTCGACCACGCGGGGCGGTCCGCCGCCGAGGTGGGCCGCGTCGTAGACGTCCAGCTGGGAAGGGGTCCGGGATGCTGCCATGGCGCGGCCTCACCTTCGGGCGGAGGGCTCGTGCGGGACAACGGTCCCACCGCCGGACCGGCCGGCGGAAGTGCGGGGCACGCGCAGCCCGTCCGGCGCGAGGGCCGCGCCGCGGGCGTGGCGAGGCGAGGCCAGCCGGCCATCACGCGGCGTCGGTGCCCCATCTGCGCGGCCGCCGATCCTACGATGCCCCGGTGGTCCGCCCGCTCCGCTCCGGCGACCCCACGGAGGGCGACGTCGTCGTGTTGTCCCCCGCCGGGCGCCGCATCCGCCTGGCCGCCTCCGCCGTGGTCCTGGCCCTGCTGCTGACCGGGACGCTGTGGGGCACCGACGCCCATTTCCCGTTCGGCCCGTTCAAGATGTACTCGACGCGCGCCGACACCGACGCCCCCGTGATCTCGACCCGCGTCGTCGGCCTGACCGGCGACGGCCGGGAGGTGCGGCTGTCCGGCGGTGAGGTCGGGCTGCGCCGCGCCGAGTTCGAGGGCCAGCTGCCGCGCCTGGTCGACCACCCCTCGCTGCTGGTCCTGCTGGCCGACACCTACGCCGAGAACCACCCCGGCGGGCCGGAGCTCGTCGAGGTGCAGGTGGTGCAGCGCCACTTCGAGCTCGTCGACGGCGCGGCCACCGGCGAGTGGACCGACCGCGTCCTCGTCGGGCAGGAGCTGGAGGTCGGCCCGTGAGCGCCACCCTGCCCACCGCACCCCCGGCGGCGACCAGCGGCCGCCGGGTCCTCGGTGCCCTGCGCGGGTTCTGGACCCGGCCGGTGCCGCTGGCCCGGATCGCGGTGTTCCGCACCATCGCCTACCTGTTCGTGCCGGTCGACGTCTTCCTCACCACCGCGTGGGTGAGCGCGCACGCCGACGTCCCGACCGCCTACTACCAGCCCCTGGTCATCGGGCAGCTGCTGCACCTGCCCACGCCGACCCCGACCGTCGTGCACGTCGTCCAGTGGGCGCTGGTGGCCACCGCCCTGGCCGCCGCCACCGGTCGCGCACCCCGTCTGCTCGGTTCCGCGGTGTTCCTCCTCTACCTCGAGTGGATGGTCATCGCGATGAGCTACGGCAAGGTCGACCACGACCGCATCGCCTACCTCGTCGCCCTGGCCGTGCTGCCGACGATCGGCGTGGCACGGTGGCGGGACCGCCGGTCGTCGGAGGCCGCGGGCTGGGCGATGGCCGCGGTCTTCGTGACCGTGGTGCTCACCTACTTCCTGGCCGCCTGGGCGAAGGTGCGCTTCGGCGGCTGGGACTGGGCGACCGGCTCGACGATCACCCGCGCCGTGATCCGCCGCGGCACGGCCCTCTCGGAGTGGACGCTCGACGTGCCCGGCCTGCTCACCACCGTGCAGTGGGCGATGCTGCTGCTCGAGTTCGCGGCACCGCTGGTGCTGCTCGTCCGGTCCGACCGGGCGCGGGTGGCGCTGGTGGTCTTCCTGCTCGGCTTCCACCTGATGGTCTTCGGCGGACTGCGGATCATCTTCCTGCCGCACTGCGTCGCGATCCTGTCGATCCTGCCGTGGGAGCGCTTCCCCGACCTGGTCGCCGAGGTGCGCCGACGGGGAGGGCGGCGACGGGTACCGGCCGCGGCCGCCCCTGCCCCCCCGGGCTGAGCCTCAGACCAGCGCGCCGATCCGGGCGGCCACCTCGGCCTCGTGCTGCTGGTACGAGGCGGCGACCGCGGTGAGCAGCCCGCCCATCCCGGTGAGCGCGTCGCTGACCGACTGCGCGGAGACCCGCCACTGCTCGTAGAGGGCGCTGAACTGCACGGCCGCCTGGCTGTCGGTCCACCCGTCGAGCACCGAGCCTGTGACGCTGCTCGACAGGGTGGCCTGCCGGGCCGCCGTCTCGGCCGCCTCGGCCTGGCACTGCCCGGCCATCGACTGCAGCGTGGCGATGTCGACCTTCACGAGGGTCCTCCCGTCCGTCCCGGGCACCTCCCGGGATCGGCTGCGGACGCTAGGGCCGGGCCCGGACGACGGGCTCCGGACCGTCCACAGGCACAGGGCGCGTCCACAGCCTCCGGGCGCCGGCCGCGCGAACGGCAGCGGGCGGCGACGGTCGGCGGGTGCCCGCTGCCCCGCCTCCCGACGTGCCGCCGCGCTGCTGGACCGTGGTCGGTCCCGACGGCGCCGTGGACGTCGAGGTCCGCGCCGCCGACGGCGATCCGCTCGGCGCGGTGCTGCCCGCCCTCACCGCCGCCCTCGGCGTCCCGCCGGCGCCCGTGTGGTCGGACAGCACCGCGCTGTCCGCGGACCTGCCGCTGACCTCTCCCCTCCTCGCGCACGGCGCGGTCCTCGGCCTCGGCCGTCCCGCGCCCCGCACCGGCCGGCCGGCGTCGAGCCCGCTCGAGCTGCACGTGGTCGGCGGTCCCGCGGCCGGGACCACGGCCGGGCTGGCCAGCGGGCGGCACGTGCTGGGCCGCGGCGCCGACGCCACGCTGTCCCTCCCCGACCCCGGTGTCTCGCGCCGGCACGCCCGGCTCGACGTCGGCGCGGGCGGGACCACGGTCGCCGACCTCGGCTCGACCAACGGCACACGGCTCGACGGCGAGGAGGTGACCGGCGACCCGGTGGCCTGGCCGCCGGGCGCCGTGCTGCGCCTGGGCGCCAGCGCCCTGGCGGTCGCCGGCCCCCGGGACGTCCCGGCCGGGCTGCGCCCGGGACCGGGCGGGCGGTGGCTCGTGCACCCGGGCGCCGCGCCGCCGGTCGAGCGATCCGAGGTGGAGGTCGTCGTGCCGGCCGCTCCCGACGAGCCGGCCCGCCGCCGCCTGGCCTGGATCGCGGTGCTCCTGCCGGCGGTCGCCGGGGTGTCCCTCGCCTGGCTGCTGTCCACCCCGACGTTCCTGTTCTTCGCGCTGCTCTCACCGCTGGTCGCGGTCGGCACCTGGGCGTCGGACCGGTGGGCCGGCCGCCGCTCCGGCCGCCGCGCGGCGGCCGTCCACGCCGAGGAGCTCCGCGCCGCCCGTGCCCGGCTGGCCGAGGCGGTGCGCGCCGACGTCCGGGCGGCCCACCGCGCCTGCCCCGACCTCGCCGCGCTGGCCACCGCGGCGCGCCGGCGCACCGCGGTGCTGTGGTCGCGCGGTCCCGGCGACGACGACGCGCTGACGGTGCGCCTGGGTACGGGGTCGGGACCGACACGCGTCGTCCGGGTCGAGGACGGCCGACGGCAGGCCGAGACCGCCGCCGAGCTGCCGGTCACCGTCGACCTGCGCCGCGCCGGGCACCTGGGCGTCACCGGCCCGCGGGCACCGGCGCTGGGCGTGGTGGCCGGGGTGCTCGCCCAGGTGGGCACCCTGCTCCCACCCGGCGGCGTCGACGTCGCGGTCCTGACGACGGCCGCGCGTGCCGCCGACTGGAGCTGGGCGCGGTGGCTGCCGCACCTGGTCCCCGAGGCGGTCCACGTGCGCCCGGCCGGCGGAGGGGTCCACGAGGAGGAGGCGGCACTGCTGCGCCGGCTCGGGGGCGTGGCCGGCAGGCAGGAGGCGGCCCGCCGCCCGGGCGCGCCGCCTGTCCCCGGTCGGCTGCTGCTGGTGGTCGACCGGCCGGCCGGCGCGGACCTGCGGGACGTCCTGCGCCGGTGCCGCGACTCCGGTGCCGTGCTGCTGTCCCTCGGCTCGCGGGCGGACGAGCTGCCGGTGCCCGGCGGAGTCCTGCTGGAGGTCGGCGGGGAGACCGGAGACACCGGCCTGCTCGACCGCGGCGACGGCACGCCGCAGACCGAGCTCGTCGTCGACCGGCTGCCGCGGCCGGTCGCCGCCCGGTGGACCCGCGACCTCGCCGCCCTGTCCCCGGGACGCACCGCCTCGGCCCTGCCCCGGGCGGTCCGCCTGCTGGAGCTGACCTCCGGCGGGCCGGCCGGGGACACCGACGAGCCGGCGGTGGCCTGGACCCGGGCGCGGACGTCGCTCACCGTCCCCCTGGGGCTGAGCGGGAACGGGGTCGTCACGGTCGACCTGTGCCGCGACGGGCCGCACGCCCTGGTGGCCGGCACCACCGGCTCGGGCAAGTCGGAGCTGCTGCAGACCCTGGTGGCCGGGCTGGCGCTGGGACACCCGCCGGACCGCTGCTCGTTCCTGCTGGTCGACTACAAGGGCGGCGCCGCCTTCGCCGAGGCCGCGACGCTGCCGCACACCGTGGGCCTGGTCACCGACCTCGACGCCGCGGCCACCGGGCGTGCGCTGCGCTCGCTCACCGCGGAGCTGACCCGGCGGGAGGCGCTGCTGGCCGCGGCCGGGGTCGCCGACGTCGGCGCGCTGCCCGACGAGGTGGACCTCGCGCGGCTGGTCATCGTCGTCGACGAGTTCGCGGGCCTGGCCGAGGAGCTGCCGGAGTTCGTCGGCGGACTGGTCGGGATCGCCCAGCGCGGCCGATCGCTGGGCGTGCACCTGGTGCTGGCGACCCAGCGTCCCGGCGGGGTCGTCTCGCCCGAGATCCGGGCCAACTGCTCGCTGCGGCTGTGCCTGCGCACGATCGACGAGGCCGACTCACGCGACGTGCTGGGCAGCCCGGAGGCGGCCCGGATCCCGGCCGACCGGCCCGGCGGAGGCCTGCTGCGCGTGGGCTCCGCCCCGCCGGTGCCCTTCCAGACGGCGCGGGTGGCGGTGGGCCCGTCGGCACCGGCCGGGCCCACGGTCCGGCGCTGGACCTGGCCACCGTCCCCGCCGCCCGCGGACGACGCAGCCGTCGGGGGCCCGTCGGACCTGGCGCGCATCGCCGAGGCCACCGCCCGCGCGGCCGACCGCACGGGCGTGCGCGCGCCACACCGTCCCTGGCAACCCGCGCTGCCCGGCCGGGTCAGCGCCGCCGACCTGCCGGTCCCGTCCGGGAGCGCCCCGGCGCAGCTGCCCGTCGGCCTGGTCGACCGGCCCGACCGGCAGTCATGGGAGCCGCTCGTGCTCGACCTGTCCCGGGGCGGGGGCTGGCTGGCCGTCGGCGGCCCCGGGAGCGGCCGCACCACCCTGCTGCGGACGGTGCTGGCCGAGGCGGTCGGCCGCCTGCCACCCGGCCGGATGCACGTCCACGTCCTCGACCACGCCGGGGGCGCGCTGGGTGCCGCGGCCGCGCGGCTGCCGCACACCGGCACCGTGGTCGGCGGCGCCGACGCCCTGCGCAGCGTCCGGCTGGTGGCCCGGCTGACCGAGGACGTCGCCGCCCGCCGCGCCGCGCCGCCCGGGGCCGGAGCCGAGGACACCGGGGCACACCCCGCGGACCCCGCCCTGCTGCTGCTGGTCGACGGCGTGGAGTCGCTGATGACCCAGCTGGACGACGCGGTCCCCGGACAGGGCTCGGCGGAGTTCCTCCGGCTGGTGCGCGACGGCGCCTCGGCGGGCCTGACCTGCGTCATGACCGCCGACCGCGCCGTCCCAGGCAGCCGACTGGCCGCGGCCGCGGGCACCCGGCTGGTCCTGCCGCTGCCCGACCGCGCCGACTACGCCGTGGCCGGTGTGCCGGTCCGGTCGGTCCCCGGGTCCCGGCCGCCCGGGCGGGCGTTGCTCGGGGAGGACGCGCTCGAGTGCCAGGTGGCACTGCCCCGGCCGCTGCCGGCGTCGCTCGCGGACCGGCCGGGCGCGTCGAGCGCACTGCGCATCCCGGAGCTGCCGGCCGATCCCGAGCTGCCGGCCGGCCCGTCGGCCGGGACCACGCCCTCGGCGGTCCCGCTCGGGCCGGGCGGCGACGGGGGGCGGCTGCTGTGCGTCGACCTGCGCCGCGGCGGTGGGCTGCTGGTCGTCGGTCCCCCGGGCAGCGGACGGACGGCCACGCTGCGGGCGCTGACCACGACGCTGACCGGTGCGGGCGTCCGGGCCGCGTGGCTGGTGCGGGGCCCCCGCGCGGCCGGCCCGGACTCCTCCGGCGCGGTGCCGATCCCCGCCGACGACGTCACCGGCTGGCGGGCCTGGCTGGCGGATCTCACGGGGCGTCCGGGCGTCCTGGTGCTCGACGACGCGGCCACGCTCGCGGACGCGCCGGTCCTGGCGCTGACGGCGGCGGTGGACCTGGCCGGGCACGACGTCGTGGTCCTCGCCGCCGGCACCGCCGGAGAGCTCGCCGGGGCCTTCCGCGGACCCGTCGCCGACCTCCGCCGCGGCCGCAGCGGCCTGCTGCTCTGCCCGGGCCCCGGGGACGCCGACCTGCTCGGCGTGCGGCTGCCCCGCACGCCGGTGCCGGTGCGTCCCGGCTCCGGCTGGCTGGTCACCGCGGGCGCGGCCCGTCGGGTGCAGGTCGCCCGGCACCCCGGCCGGCCGTGACGGCGTCCTCAGAGCAGGTCGAGGACCGCGCCGATCTCCTGCGTCGCGTACCAGGCGAGCTCGTGCCCCTCGGCCTGGTCGACCACGAACTGGGCCTCGTCGCTGCCCAGGTCGGCCTCCAGCACGACCGCCACCGCCGCCCGCACGTCGGCTTCGGCGGCGGCGCCGTCGACGTGCGCGCTGGCCACGTCGGCGAGCGGCACGTCGGCGGTCACCCGGACCGCGCCGGGGTCGGTGTCGACGTCGTCGGCCGGCGTGACGGCGGTGTCGGGGACGTCGGCGGCCAGGACCACACGGCGGCGGGCGGCCGTGGGGTCGACGTCGAGCAGCCGCAGGCTGGCCCGGGCGGCGGCGAGCAGGGCCGCGTACTCGAGCTCCTCGACGTCGGCCGCGGCGTCACTGAGCGCGTAGTGGTCCCGCAGCCCGGGGGTCACGGCGAAGGCCGTGTGCGGTCCGCCGAGCCGGCCCTCGTCGACCAGTCGCCGCAGGACGTTGGTCGTCGCCGGCAGGTAGATCCGCACCCGGCCGCTCCTCTCCTGTCGGGGATGGCGACGGTATCCCGCGCCCGCGGGCGCACCGCGCCGAGCCGGTCAGCGCACCGACTCGGTCAGCGCCGCGACCTCCTGCTCGACCAGGTCGGCGAGCACGTCGACGTCGCCGGCGCCGTCGAGGTCGGCGTTGAGCCCGACGTGGACCCGCCCGTCGTAGCTGGTCATCCCCACCGCCAGCGCCTGACCGCCGAGGAGCGGCACCACCGGGAAGACCTCGAGCATCCGGCTGCCCGCGGCGTAGAGCGGCACCTGCGGTCCCGGGACGTTGGTCACGACCAGGTTGAACACCCGCCGCGACAGCCCGCGGGCCGCGCGGGCACCGAGCGCGTGCAGCGTGGGCGGGGCGAACCCGGTGAGGGCGACGAGGGCATCGGCCCGCACCGACCGTCCCGAGTCGGTGACCCCGCGCATGGCATAGCCCAGTTGCGCCAGGCGCACCCAGGGGTTGGGCTCGCCGACGGGCAGGTCGACGAGGTGGGCCGACACGCCGCCGCCCGCGGCGCCGCCCTCCTCGTCCTGCAGGGAGACGGGCACGAGCGCGCGCACGGCGGTCGAGGCGAGCACCGGCTCCCCGCGCGAGAGCAGCCAGTCGCGCAGGGCGCCGGTGAGGATGGTGAGCAGGACGTCGTTCACCGTTCCGCCGTGCGCCTTGCGGATCGCCTTGAGGTCCTCGAGGTCGGCGCGCGCGACCGCCACCCGCCGCTGGGTGCCCAGCGTCCGGGCGAGCGGCCCGTGCGGTGCCGGGACGACGGCCGACCCGGCGGCGCGGGCCAGCCCGCCGGCCACGCTGCGGACGCGGGCCGCCGTCGACCGCAGGTCGCCCATCGCCGACCATGCGTTCTCGAGCGCCGTGGTGGGCCGCTGGACGTACTCGGCGAGCGCGTCCCGGACCAGCTCGACGCGGCCGGGGACGCGGCGGGGCACCCAGTCGTCGACGGCGGGCAGGGCCGCGTCCGGGGTCGTGTCGAGCAGCACCTGGGCGATGTCCACCGCGACGAGCCCGTCGACGAGCGCGGGGTGGGTCTTGGTCACCACGGCGACCCGCCCCTCGGCCAGGCCCTCGACGAGGTAGACCTCCCACAGCGGGCGGGCGTGGTCCAGCGGGCGCGAGGTCACCCGGGACACCAGGTCGAGCAGCTGCGCCTGGGTGCCCGGCCGCGGCACCGCCGACCGCCGCACGTGGTAGGCGACGTCGAAGTCCGGGTCGTCGGCCCAGACCGGGTTGGCCAGGTGGCCGGGCACCGGGACGACCCGCTGCCGGTACCGGGGCACCAGCGGCAGCCGCGCCTCGACCAGGTCGGCGAGGGCGTCGAGCCCGCCCTCGACCGGTTCGAGGACGAGCACGCCCGCGACGTGCAGGGGGGCGCCGGGCTCCTCGAGGTAGAGGTACGACGCATCCAGGGTGCTCAGCCGCTCGGCCATCGTCCTCCTCCGGCTCGGGGGTCCACGCTACGGCGACGAGGGCGTCCTCCCCAGCCGGACCGGCGCGGACCGCCCGCCCGGGGGAGCCGCGGCGGGCCGGCGGCTCATCCGGCGCGCCGGCGCAGACGCCGGCGTCCCCGTGCCGGCTCGGGCACCCGCGCGAGGTCGGCGGCCAGCGTGCGCAGGCCGGCCCGCAGCGGGGACCCGGGTGCCACCTCGGCCAGGGTCCGCCCGGAGGCGAGCGCCGCGTCGGTGGCGGCCCGGTCGGCCGGCAGGAAGCTCCGCACGCCGCGGCCGGCGAAGCGCTCGAGCGCGTCGCCGATCTCCTCGCGGGGGTCGCCGGGCACCGGACCGCGGCGCAGCTGGTTGACCACCACGACCGGTTCGACGTCCGGCAGCAGGTCGCGCAGCTGGCCCAGCGCCCGGATGGTGCGCTGCAGGGCGACCGGGTCGGCGCCGCTCACGCAGAGGACGTCGTCGGCGGACTCCAGCACGGTGACGGTGGCCCCGTTGCGCCGCGGCGCCGCGGTGTCGAAGGACAGCTCCTCGTCCTCCTCGAGGTTGAACGCGCAGTCGACGACGGTCAGGTCGGCCATCCGGCGGGCCTCGTCGAGCACCGCCGCGACCGCGTGGGGACGCAGCTCGGGCCACCGGTCGGCCCGGGCCAGCCCGGTGAGCACCCACAGCTGCGGACGGACCGACCAGGCCAGCCGGCGCAGGGCGGCCTCGTCCAGCGTCCCCGCGGCGGCCTGGCGCGCGGCGCCGGCCAGCCCGGGCGACTCGTCGAGCAGTCCGAGGACCTGCGCGACGACCCCGCCGTACACGTCGGCGTCGACCAGCAGCGTCGGCACCCCCAGGCGCGCCGCCTCGTCGGCGAGACCGACCGCGACCGTCGTCCGGCCCGGCGCCCCGGTCGGGCCCCACACCGCCACCACCCGGCCCCGGGAGGGACGCCGCGGCGCGGGCTCGGGGCCGGTCCGGCCGGGAGCGGGCAGCGCCGTGCGGGGGTCGGCCACGTCGTGTCCGGTCGCCACCGGGCCGGTCACGGCCTCGCGCAGCGCGCGGACGACGTCCTCCGGCGGCGCGTCCGCAGGCAGCACGGTGGCCACCCCCAGCGCCCGCAGCCGCTCGGCGGCACGGCCGTCGGCGGGGTCGGCCAGCCCGACGACGGCGACCCCGGCCGCGCCGAGACGGGCGACCGCGTCGACGTCGAGGCGGTGCAGGTCCGCCGACAGCAGCGCGGCCTGGGCGGTGCCGGTGGCGGCCGTGGCGAGCAGGTCGGAGGCGTCGACGCACCGCCGGACCACGGTCACCCCGTGGTCGGCCCGGTCCAGGGCGCCGACCAGCGCGGCCTCCCACGCGGCGCCGGTCACCGCGGTGACGACCTGCAGCGCCATCAGGGCGCCGACCCGGCGGGTGCGGCCGGCGGAGCGGCGGCGGGGGGCACGGGAGCCGTCGCCTGGTCCGCGGCCGGCGCGGGCAGGGCCGGCCCGGACGGCGCGACCGGCAGCGGGGCGGGCGGCGGTGACGAGGCCGGCACGGAGGCGACCGGCGCCGAGGAGGCGGACGGTGAGGAGGCGGGCGGCGTAGCGGACGGGGTGCTCGACGGGGTGCTCGGTGGGGCCGAGGCGGAGGGACGGGCCGGGCGCGCGGTGCTGCCCGGCGCCCCCGCGGGCGCCGCGGCGTCGTCCACCGAGCCGTGCACGACCACCACGAGCGGCCGGCCGCCGATCGACCCGAGCACGGCGGCGGCCTCGGCGGCAGGGACGCCGATGACCACCTGGACGGTCGTCGCCGCCGTCGACAGCACGCCCTCAGCGCGGCCGCTGACGGCCTGCACCGGCGCGGCCGCGACCACGAGCGTCACGCCCTCGCCGGTCGTGGTACCGGCGGGGTCGGTCACGCCGTAGACGTCGACGACCTGCCCGCGCGCGAGTCCGGGCGGTACGTAGCCGGCCTGCACCGGCAGGGCGACCTGCACCAGGTCCTGCGGCTCCTCCAGAGCGCTGCGCGGCAGGAGCTCCCCGGCGCGCACCGTGCGGGCGAGGGTGCGCCCGGCGGGGTCGGTGCCGGTGGACAGGTAGGCCCCCGCGGCGTCGCCCAGCCGCACCTCGACCGCGACGAGGTCGGTGGCCGTCAGCTCGGTGCCCGCGGCCAGGTCGCCGGCCACCGACCACACGGGCACGGTGGCATCGGCAGCGCTCACGACGCGGGCGCCGAGCAGCACCGAGCCGAGCACCAGCAGCACCCCGAGGACCAGCCGCAGGTCCAGCCAGCGCGGCGGGCGCACCCGCCGCGGCACCGGCCCGGCCGCCGCCTCCCCCGCCATCGGCGCCGTGTGCGTGGCAGCGCTCACCGGACCCTCCTCTGCTGTCCGGGACGCCCCGGCCGCCCACCGCGCGGTGGGCACGGACCTGACCGGCGATCAGCGCGCGGTCGGACGCAGATGATGCGGTACGGGAGCGGTTGCGTGCACGGACTGTCCACACGTTCGGGTGTGGACGAGATGCGCGCGGGTGAGCGCGTTCCTGACAGACTGGCGGGCGACCGGACGGAGAGCCATGCCCACACCGCGCTTCCTGACCCTCGACGACGTCGCCGAGATCCTCAACGTCTCGTGGTCGCAGGCCTACGCGCTCGTACGCCGCCGTGAGCTGATCGCCATCCAGATCGGTGGCCGCGGCCAGTGGCGGGTGGAGACCGACGAGCTCGAGCGGTTCATCCAGCAGAAGTACGCCGAGGCCCGCGCCGGCGCCGTCCCGACCGCCGACGAGCTCGCCCCGGAGGCCCCCGCGGCACCGGCGCACACGGGGACCGGCACGCCGGCCGACACCCCGGCCGCGGCCGCGCCCGCCCGCGGACGTCGCTCGCGCGGCTGACCCTCAGGGGGCGCCGGGGGCCAGCGTCCGCACCACCGCCACCGCGCCCAGCACCGCCGCCCGGACCGACCGCACGGCGCCCGACCGCCGGAACTCGTCGGGTGCGTGCTCGGCCAGCTCGACGAAGTCGGCCCCGACCCGGTCGACCGTCCCGGTCAGCACCCCGCCGTCGTCGAGGACGACGGCCACCGCGCTGCGGTCGCGCGCCAGTCCGCGCAGCGCCCGGCGCAGGTCCAGCGCCGCCCGCACCGGGGAGACCGGCCCGGCCGCCGCGGTCGAGCGCACCAGCCCGGACACCGCGACGACGGCCGGCAGGGCCACCAGCACCTCACGGCCGGCGTCGTCGGTGAGCAGCGCCCAGTCCGGGCCCACCTCACCGAGCCGGCCGACGACCTCGCCGGCGCCCCGGCAGCGCAGGGACACCCGCTCGCCCACCGCACCACCCAGCCGCTCCGCCAGCCGGACCGCGGCCGTCTCCGCCCGTGACCGGGAGGGCAGCTCGGCCCGCTCCTCGGCCGCGGAGGCCTCGTCGAACTCCGCCTGCAGGTCGGCGAACAGCTGCTGCCAGCGCATGCCCGGAGCCTAGATCCACACTGACTCTTGCGTTTGCACGCGTTTGGTTGCTTTAGTGCTGCGATCGCACGGAGGAGGGCACATGTCAGGGAGCCGACTCGTCGCCACGACGGCGGCGATGGCCGGGATGGCGGCCGTCCTGCGGGTGCTCACGCCCGACCTCGCCGCGCTGACCGCGGTCGAGTTCGATCCCCAGCGCATCGCCGACACCGCCGGCCCCGAGACCCTGCTGCTCGCCGCGGTCGCCGCCGCCGCCTGGCTGGTCTGGGCGTGGGGCGCCCTCGGCCTGGTCCTCACCGCGCTGTCGGCGCTGCCGGGCCTGGCCGGTGCGGTCGCCGGGGCCGTGCTCCGCCACCTGCTGCCCGCCTCGGCCCGGCGCGCGGCCGCCCTGGCCCTCGGCGTCGGCCTGGTCGCAGCGCCCGCGCTCACCGGCTGCACGACGACGGTGTCCGCTCCACCGGTCGCCCCCGCGGCCGCCGTGCAGGCCGCGACCGTGCCGGACTGGCCACCGGCCTCGTCCGCACCCGCCGCCGCGTCGGGGCCGGCGCCGGCGGCCGCCGTCCCCGACTGGCCGGCGGCCGCCGTCCCCGACTGGCCGGCGCCGGCGCCCGGCGACCACGTCGTGCTCCGCGGCGAGTGCCTGTGGTCGATCGCCGAGGCCGATCTCCGCGCCCGCACCGGCCGGGAGCCGACCGACGCCGAGGTGGCCGGCGCCGTCCACGGCTGGTGGCGGGCCAACGCCGCCGTGATCGGCGACGACCCCGACCTCCTGCTGCCCGGACAGGTCCTGCGCCCGCCGACCTGACCGCGGCACCGCCCTCCCACGGCCGCTCCCCCGGCCCGAGCCGACCGCCACCGACCCGACCCCGGGAGCCCCCGTGACCGCCCCTCCGCAGACCACCGCGCCGCAGACCCCGCCCGGCACCGGCCGCCCGCCCCGCCTGACGATCGTCCCCGCGCTGCACCCGCCGCTGCAGGGGCCGGCCGTCGCGCTGGTCGACCCCAGCACCCCGCCGCCGCGCCCGCCGCACCGGCCCGGCCCGCGCCCGGTCCCCGACGGCGGCCGGCGGCCGGACCTGTTCGGCCCCGCCTGGTCGGTCCGGGCGGACCTACCGGATCCGCGCGCGGCGGGCCGGCTGCTGTTCACCACGGTGCTGGAGGCGCTGGCCGGCAGGCGGCCGCTGTCGCAGGTGCAGCGGCTCACCGCGCCCGGCGTGCACGGCGCGCTGGCCACCGGACGGCGTCCGGCGTGGTGCACCGGCGGCACCGCGCCGCTGCTGCTGGGGCCGGTGCACGTCTGCGAGCCGGTCGACGGCGTGGCCGAGATCAGCGCGGTGGCGCGCCGCTCAGGTCGGGCGCACGCGGTCGCCGCCCGGCTCGAGGGCGTCGACGGGCGCTGGCGGTGCACCGCACTCTCGATCGGCTGACGAACGACGGCGCCCCGCCGACCACGCGGGTCGACGGGGCGCCGGAGGGACGGGGTCCTTCCTCAGCGGCCGGCTGCTCCGTGGCAGACCTTGTACTTCTTGCCCGACCCGCACGGGCAGGGCGCGTTGCGGGCGGGCTCCTTGGTGCCGGTGACCGTCGCGGTCTTGGCCGCCTTCGCGGGGCCGCTCTCCTTGGGAGAGGCGTCGAGCGAGGGCGCCGAGTAGCTCAGGTTCTCCTGCCGCCGCGGCTCGTCGAGACCCTTGACCGCCAGCTGCGGGCCGGTGCCCGACGGCGACGGCGTCTCGTCGGCCGGAGCGGCCGGCGTCGTCGGCGCCGCGTGCCGGCCGCCGGTGCGCGCGCCCGGCCGGCCCGCCGGGGCACCGGTCGAGCGGCGGGCGGCGGGCTTGGCCGCCGGCTTGGACACCGACACCGGAGCGGCCGGGGCCGGAGCGGCGCCGTCCCCGTCGGTCGGAGCCGGGGCCTCGGCCGGAGCCGGGGCCTCGGCCGGAGCCGGGGCCTCGGCCGGAGCCGGGGCTGCGGCGGCCTGCGCGGCGGCCTCGCGGGCGGCGGCCTCCCGGACGGCGGCCTCCTGCGCGGCCCGCTGCCGGGCGAGCACCCGGGCGGTGCCCTCCTGCGCGGCGGCCAGCGCCCGGGCCTCGGCCTCGGCCTGCTGGGCCCGCGCCTCGGCTTCCTGCTGCTCCTTGGTCTTGACCTCGAGGTTGAACAGGAAGCCGACCGACTCCTCCTTGATGCCGTCGAGCATCGCGGAGAACATGTCGTAGCCCTCGCGCTGGTACTCCACGACCGGATCGCGGTTGGCCATCGCCCGCAGGTGGATGCCGGCCCGCAGGTAGTCCATCTCGTAGAGGTGCTCGCGCCACTTGCGGTCGAGCACGCTCAACAACACCCGCCGCTCGAGCTCCCGCATGACCTCCGAGCCCAGCGCCGCCTCGCGCTCCTCGTAGGCGCGGTGGACGTCGTCGAGGAGCTCGCTCTTGAGCGTCTCGGCCGTCAGCGCGGACTGCTCGCCGTCGGCGACCCGGTCGAGCAGCTCCGCCAGCTGCAGGCCCACCGGGTAGAGCGACCGCAGGCCGGTCCACAGCTGCTCGAGGTCCCAGTCCTCGGCGTAGCCGGTCTCGGTCGCACCGTCGACGTAGGCGCCGACGACGTCGTCGAGCATGTGCTGGACCTGCTCGTGCAGGTCCTCGCCGTCGAGGACCTTGCGGCGCTCGTCGTAGATGACGGTGCGCTGCCGGTTGAGGACCTCGTCGTACTTGAGGACGTCCTTGCGGACCTCGAAGTTCTGCTGCTCGACCTGCGTCTGCGCCGAGCGGATGGCCCGGGTGACCATCTTCGACTCGATCGGCTGGTCGTCGGGGACCCGCAGCGTGGTCATCATCGACTCGAGCATCGGGCCGTTGAAGCGGCGCATCAGGTCGTCGCCGAGGGAGAGGTAGAACCGCGACTCCCCCGGGTCGCCCTGCCGGCCCGAGCGGCCGCGCAGCTGGTTGTCGATGCGGCGGCTCTCGTGCCGCTCGGTGCCCAGCACGTAGAGGCCGCCGGCCTCGGTGACCTCCTCGTGCTCGGCCTTCACCTGGTCCTTGGCGGCGGCCAGCGCCTCGTCCCAGGCGGCCTCGTACTCGTCGGGGGTCTCCGACGGCGAGAGCCCGCGGGCCCGCAGCGCCTCGTCGGCGATGAACTCGGGGTTGCCGCCGAGCTGGATGTCGGTGCCGCGGCCGGCCATGTTGGTGGCCACGGTGACCGCGCCGAGCCGGCCGGCCTGGGCGACGATCGCCGCCTCCCGCGCGTGGTTCTTGGCGTTGAGGACCTCGTGCGGGATGCCGCGGCGCAGCAGCAGCTTCGACAGGATCTCGGACTTCTCGACGCTGGCGGTGCCCACGAGCACCGGCTGCCCGGCCTCGTGGCGCTCGGCGATGTCGTCGATGACCGCGTCGAACTTGGCCGACTCGGTCTTGTAGATGACGTCGGAGCGGTCCTCGCGGACCATCGGCCGGTTGGTCGGGATCGGGACGACGCCGAGCTTGTAGGTCTGGGAGAGCTCGGCCGCCTCGGTCTGGGCCGTGCCGGTCATCCCGGAGAGCTTCTCGTAGAGCCGGAAGTAGTTCTGCAGGGTGATCGTGGCGAGCGTCTGGTTCTCGTCCTTGATCTGTACCTTCTCCTTGGCCTCGATGGCCTGGTGCATGCCCTCGTTGTAGCGCCGGCCGGCCAGCACGCGGCCGGTGAACTCGTCGACGATGAGCACCTCGCCGTTGCTGACGATGTACTGCTGGTCGCGGTGGAAGAGCTCCTTGGCCTTCAGCGCGTTGTTCAGGTAGCCGATGAGCGGGGTGTTGACCGCCTCGTAGAGGTTGTCGATGCCGAGCTGGTCCTCGACGAACTCCACGCCCTCCTCGGTGACGGCGACCGTGCGCTTGGCCTCCTCCACCTCGTAGTGCACGTCGCGCTTCATCAGCGGGACGATCCGCGCGAACTCGACGTACCACTTGCCGGCCGACTCGGCGGGGCCGCTGATGATCAGCGGGGTGCGGGCCTCGTCGATGAGGATCGAGTCGACCTCGTCGACGATCGCGTAGTGGTGGCCGCGCTGGACCAGGTCGGCCTTGGCCCAGGCCATGTTGTCGCGCAGGTAGTCGAAGCCGAACTCGTTGTTCGTGCCGTAGGTGATGTCGCAGGCGTACTGCTCGCGGCGGTGCGCCGGCTTCTCGCCGGACAGGATCGTGCCCACGCTCAGGCCGAGGAAGCGGTGCACCCGGCCCATCCACTCGGCGTCGCGCTTGGCCAGGTAGTCGTTGACCGTGACCACGTGCACGCCCTCGCCGGTGAGCGCGTTGAGGTAGGCCGGCAGCACGCCGGTCAGGGTCTTGCCCTCGCCGGTGCGCATCTCGGCGATGTTGCCCAGGTGCAGCGCGGCGCCGCCCATGAGCTGCACCCGGAAGTGCCGCTGGCCCAGCGTCCGGGTGGCGGCCTCCCGGACGACGGCGAAGGCCTCCGGCAGCAGCTGGTCGAGGGTCTCGCCGTCGTCCAGACGCTGCTTGAACTCGTCGGTCTTGGCGCGCAGCTCGGCGTCGGTCAGGTCCGCGACGTCGTCGGCGAGCAGGTCGATCGCGTCGGCGATCCGCTCCAGTCGACGGACGAGCTTTCCCTCACCGGCACGGAGGATCCTCGAGAACACCACGGGTCCAGCGTAGGCGGCCCACCCGGCGTGCCGGGGACGCCGCACGTACCCTGCCGCGGCGGCGGGGGTGGTCAGCGCACCACGAGCCGCCGTTCCCGCTGGTCGAGGACGACCTCGCGGGCTCCCTGCCGCAGCCCGTCGAGCACCGCCCGCACCACCTCGTCGCGGTCGTGCCCGGCGGACAGCCGCGGCGGCGTCCCGGCCAGGGCCCGGTCGACCAGGCCGGTGTCGACGTGCGGGGGCCGGACGTCGAGGACCGCGATCGACCGGCCGCGCAGCTCGCGGCGCAGCACCGCGGCCCACGCCGACAGGGCCGCCTTGCTCGCCGAGTACTCCGCCATGCCCAGGGTCGGCGCGTCGGCCACGATCGCCGAGAGCAGGACCAGCGCCCCGCCGTCGGCCAGGTGCGGCAGCGCGGCCCGCACCAGGCTCATCGGCGCCAGCGTGTTGACGGCGAACAGCTCCTCGGTGACCGCGTCGTCGGCGTCGGCGGCGGGACCGAAGGCCACCACGCCCCACGCGACGACGACGGCGTCGAGGCCGCCGAGGGCGTCCGCGGCGTGCTCGACCGCGGTCCGGACGGCGTCGACGTCGACCGCGTCCGCGGCGAGCGCGGGCGCCCCGCCGAGCTCCGCGGCCAGCGCCTGCAACCGCCCGTCGTCGCGGCCGGTCAGCGCCACCCGAGCACCGGCCCCCGCCACGGCCCGCGCCAGCTCCCCGCCGAGCACGCCCGTCGCGCCGGCCACCAGCACCCGCGCCCCCGTCAGCTCCACGCGCGGCCGGTGCCCGCCGCGACGGCGACCTAACCTCTCCCCGTGGCCCACGACCCGCACGATCTCGCGCCGGAACTGCTGGCCTTCCTGACCGAGCGGCACCTGGCCACGCTCACCACGTTGCGCGCCGACGGCAGCCCGCACGTCGTGCCGGTCGGCGTCACCTTCGATCCCGGCACCGCCACCGCGCGGGTGATCACCTCCGGCGGGTCGGCCAAGGCCCGGCACGTGCGCGGCGGGCAGCCACGCGTGGCCGTCTGCCAGGTCGACGGCCGCCGGTGGCTGACCCTCGAGGGCACGGCGGTGGTGCGCGACGACCCCGCGTCGGTGGCCGACGCCGAGGCGCGCTACGCCCGGCGCTACCGCGCACCCCGGGAGAACCCCGCGCGGGTGGTCCTCGAGATCTCGGTCGACCGCGTGCTGGGCAACGCGTGACCATCAGAGCATGACTGCTTCTCGGCCCCGTCCGGAGGCTCGTCGCGAGCGTGCGAGCGATGAGAGGGACGGGGTCCTTTCGCTGACCGGCGTCGACCTGACCGCCGAGGTGGTGCGTACCGAGCGCCTCCTGCTGCGGCCGATGCGGGAGGACGACGTGGACCCGGTGTTCCGGGCCTGCCAGGACGCCGAGACCCGGCGCTGGCTGACCGCGCTGCCCTCCCCCTACACCCGCGACTCGGCCGCGGACTTCGTGCTGCGCACCGCGCCCGCCGGCCGGGCCGCCGGGACCGACCTCGGCTGCGCGATCGAGGCCGACGGCGCGTTCGTCGGGGCGTGCGGGATGCACCACCTGACCGGCGGCCGCCTGGGCCCGGAGATCGGCTACTGGATCGCCCCGTGGGCGCGTCGGCGGGGCTACGCGGCCGAGGCGGCCGCGGGGCTGGCCGTCTGGGCGCTGTCCCGCGGGGCGGCGCGGGTGCACCTGTTCACCGACGTGGCCAACGAGCCGTCGCAGGCGGTGGCGCGGCGGGCGGGGTTCGCGGAGGAGGGCGTCGTCCGGCGGTGCCTGGACCACGCCGACGGCACCCGCGGCGACGCCGTCCTGTTCGGCCGGGTGGCCGAGGGGTGAGGGCGGGGGCCCGGCGGACGTGCCGGGCCCCCGCCGGTGTCAGCGCGGGACGGCCGCGGGCTCGGTGGCGGCGGGCGTGGCGGCGGCGGACGCAGACGCGGCGGTGCCGGCCTGCCCGACGGGCGGGTCGACCAGCCGGATGAGGCCGTAGTCGAAGGCGTGCCGCCGGTAGACGACCGTCGGCCGGCCGGTGTCGGCACAGTGGAACAGGAAGAAGTCGTGCCCCACGAGCTCCATCTCGAGCAGGGCCTGGTCGACGGTCATCGGGACGGCGGGGTGGTGCTTCTCGCGGACGATCCGCCCCGGCAGGTGCTCCTCGGCGTCGGTCTCGGGTGGTTCGGCGTCGACCTGTGATCCGGGGAGCTGTGCGAGGTCGGGGATGCCCACCGCCGGTGTCTGCAGCGGTGCGGCCTCGGGCGCACTCGTGACGCGGACGCTGGGCGGCGTCCGGCGGCCGTGGTGCACGCGCCGGCGGTCGTTGGCCCGGCGCAGCCGGTTGTCGAGCTTGGCGCAGCTCAGGTCGAGCGCGGCGTAGAAGTCCGGCGCACTGGCCTCGGCGCGGACCACCGGTCCCTTGCCACGGAGGGTGATCTCCACCCGCTGGCAGTTGGCGGACTGGCGAGGGTTCTTCTCGTGGAACAACTCGACGTCGATGCGGGACAGCTTGCCGTCGAACCTCTCGAGCTGGCCGACCTTGTCCTCCACGTGCTGCCGATAGTGCTCGGGCACCTCGACGTTGCGGCCACGGACCACGATCTCCATCAGACCTCCCGGTCATGGGGTGTGACCGATGCCACGCTAGTCCCTGTCCGAGGGGCCGGACAGTCGATCGAGACGACCGCCGGACGGGCTCCGGACGGCGTGCGGGGACCCCGCCGGTGCCGGAACGGGAACGGCTCCGGGGCCCGGGCGCGGGGTCGCGGCGACCACGGCGGCGAGCACCGGCGCGGCGCCGTCCGGACGGGTCGCGGCCAGGGTCACGGCCGCCTCGGTGAGGGTCGCACCGCTGGTCACGACGTCGTCGACGACCACCAGCAGCGACCCCGGCGGCACCGCGCCCGCCCGGGCGGTGAACGTCCCGGCCAGGTTGGCCCGCCGCTGGGCGACGTCCAGCCCGGCCGAGTCGCGCACCCGGCCGGTGCGCGCGAGCAGCCGCGCCGGCCGCGCGTCGACGCCGGCCGCCCGCAGCTCCGCGACCGCGGCGACGGCGAGCTCGCGGACGTGGTCGCGGCCGCGTGCCCGCAGCGCCGCCCGGGTCGGCGGGACCGGCACGAGCAGCACCGGCCGGCCGGGGAGCAGCGCGGCGTGCACGCCGACGGCCAGCGCGAGCGCGGCGCCGAGCGGGCCGGCCAGCTCCGCCCGGCCGCGCTCCTTGAAGGCGACCACCGCCGGGCGCACCGGCCCGGCGTAGGCGCCGGCGGCCACCGTCGGCGGCATGCCCCACGGCACCCGCCGCGGCGCGGCCTCCCGCGGCCGGGTCAGCAGACCCGTGCAGCGCCCGCAGAGCACCGGCCCCGGAACGCCGCAGCCGGCACAGGTGCGCGGCAGCACGAGGTCGGCGAGGGCCGCCGCGAGGGCACGCACCGCCGCATCCTGCCGCGTCCGGGGAGCCCGCGGGCCGTCCCCGCCCGACCTGTGGACGCGGCCCTACACCGGGTAGAACGGCTCGGTGCCCGGCACCGGCTGCTGCCCGCGGACGAGGGTCACCCAGGTGCCGCCCGACAGCTCCCACACCGAGCCGCCGGCGCTCACCAGCGGCCGCTGCCCGGGGGCGGCGGCCAGGGCGGTGGGCTGGCTGGGCAGGCCTGCGGTGGGCTCCTCGTCCAGGCCCCACCCGTCGACGCCGACGACGTAGGGCACCACGCCGTCCTCCCCGCCGTCGGAGGCGAGCACCATCAGGCTGCCGGAGGTCCGCCAGGCGACGTCGGTGACCGCGTTGAGCGAGGGGGCGATCTCGCGCAGGTCGCGCAGCGCGACCGGCCCGTCGTCGGAGCGCACGACGGTGCCGACGAGCAGCGCCGAGCCGTCCCCCCGGCTGACGACGACGGCGGCGCGCACCCCGTCGGGCGAGAGCTCCAGCGCCGTCGCCCGGCCCTGCCCGGACAGCGTCGGGGCGTTGACCGGCTGCGGCGAGCCGCCCGCGGGCACCCGCACCACGGTGGTCTCGTCGCGGATCACCCAGAACTCCGGGCGGGTCGCGGCCACCGTCGGCGCCGACAGCCGGCTCGCCGGCAGCACCGGCGCGAGGTCCTGGCCGTACCGCCCGGCCAGCAGGGTCGCCGTCGCCCCGTTGACCGAGACGCCGACCATGTCGGTCAGCGCGCTGGTCCGCGGGTCCGCCCACACCGCGGCCGCGGACAGGGCGTACTGGTCCGAGCCGGCCGGCCCGGCCACCGGCTGGCCGTCGACGGTCATCAGCCGGCCGGCGTCGAGGTAGTGGCCGACGGCGTCGGCGGGGACGGACTCGGGGCTGAAGGCGGCCCAGTCGTCGGTGCGCTGGACGGCCGGGAGACCGTCGAGGGGCAGCGGGTCGCCACCGGCGGTGATCTCGACCGAGCTGATCCCGTCGAGCTGGTCGAGGGTCCAGACCAGCTGGGCGCACAGCTGGGACACCTGCGCCGGTGCCACGTCGCCGAGCCCGGCGAGGTCGACGGTGGCGGTGGCCCCGCTGACGGTCACCGCCCGGGTGAGGGTGACGCCGGTGAGGGGGTTGTCGACGCCGGCGGCCAGCGTCGGCGACGGGCCGTCGATCAGCCGCTGGACCAGGGTGGTCGGCTGCGCCTCGCCGCCGAGCAGGTAGCGCGGGTCGGGCACCATCCGCTGCCCCGTCCGGTCGACGAAGTAGGCGGCGAGGTCGTCGTAGAGCCGCTCGAAGTCCGGCACGAGCATGACCAGCCCGTCGGGCGGGTTGCTGATCCGCCACTGGCCGCCGACCTCGGCGAGGGTGAACTCGTGGGTGAACACCTCGCCCGCGGCGGCCGCGGTGAACACCCCGCGGGGGTCGATGGCGCCGACGAGGTCCCCGGTCATGACGACGGTGCCGGCGTCGGTGGTGACGGTGGCGTAGTCGGCGCCGACCAGGGTGATGCCCGACTCGTCGGACCAGGCGGCCGCGGCGTCGGGGGTCAGGTGGTCGCGGGCGACCGGGTGCCGCTGCAGGTTGCTGGCCGCGGCGTCGACGAACCCGCGGACGATCTCCTCCCGGGGCGCGTCCGGGGCCGGGCCGAGCGGCTCGATGCCCACCTCGCCGGCCGGCCGGGCCGGTGCCTCGGTGATCTGCACCGGCGCCGAGGCGCTGGGCACGGTCGAGCAGGCGGTGAGCAGCCCCAGCACGAGTGCGGCCACGGCGGCCGGGCGCCGCCTCACCGCGGCACCGCCGGTCGGCGCACGATCGTCGGCCGCAGCGGCAGCGGCGAGCTGGTCAGGTCGGCACCGGCGCTGAGCGGGACGGTGAGCCGGAACTGCGCGCCGAGCCCGGGCTGGCCCCACACCTGCAGCCAGCCGCCGTGCAGCCGGGCGTCCTCCAGGCTGATCGACAGGCCCAGGCCGCTGCCGCCGACGGTGCGCACGCGGGAGGGGTCGGCCCGCCAGAACCGGTCGAACACGTGCTGGGCGTCCGCCGAGGACAGGCCCACGCCGTGGTCGCGGACGGTCACCGCGGCCGCCGTCCGGTTGGCCGCCAGCGTCACCTCGACCGGCCGGCCGGTGCCGTGCTCGATGGCGTTGCCCACGAGGTTGCGCAGCACCCGCTCGACGCGGCGGGCGTCGACCTCGGCGATCACCGGGTCCGGCGGGCAGGTCACCTGCAGGTCGCAGCCGTGCCGCTCCGCGAGCGCGGACATGCCGTCGGTCACCCGCCCGACGAGCACGCCGAGGTCGGTGGGCGCCCAGTCCAGGACGGCGGCGCCGGCGTCGTAGCGGCTGATCTCCAGGAGGTCCGACAGCAGCCGCTCGAACCGGTCGAGCTCCTCGTGCAGCAGCTCCGCCGAGCGGGCCACGTGCGGCCGGAAGTCACCGCGCGACTCGTGCAGGACCTCGGCGGCCATCTGCACCGTCGTCAGCGGGGTGCGCAACTCGTGGCTGACGTCGGAGGTGAACCGCTGCTGCAGCTGGGAGAGGGCCTCGAGCTGGGTGATCTGGCGCTGCAGGCTGTCGGCCATGGCGTTGAAGCTGGTGGCCAGCCGGGCCAGGTCGTCCTCGCCGCGGACGGCCATCCGTTCCTCGAGCTGCCCCTCGGCCAGCCGCTGGGCGATGCCGGCGGCGCGGCGCACCGGGTCGACCACCAGCCGGGTGACCAGCACGCCGATGCCGGCGACGAACAGGGTGAGCGCGATGCCGCTGATCGCCACGGTGCTGCGGATCAGCGAGAGCGTCTCCTCCTCCTGGTCGAGGGGGAAGGCGTAGTAGAGCTCGATCTGCCCCGCCGACGAGGCGCCGCCGGGGACCGGCGACCCCACCAGCAGCGTCGGCCGGGGCTCGCCGGAGTCGTTGGGGACCGGCCAGTACTGGTAGGACTGCCCGCCGCCGCGGACGTCGGCGCGCAGCCCGTCGGGCAGCGCCGGGTAGATGCCCTGCCGGCTGACCGCCGGCGGCCGCTCGGTGTCGCCGGTCCGGTACACCATGACGACGTCGAAGTCGCCGGCCGACCCGCCCCGGGTGAGCAGCTGCTGCACCGTGCGGTCCAGCGCGGTGCGCACGCTGGCCGCGTCGCCGGCGGCGATGCCGACCACCTCGGTCTGCGCGTAGAAGACGCCCGACTGCACCTGGTCGACCGCGGCCTGCTGCTTGACGGTGAGCAGCTGCGTGCGGATCTGGCTGAACAGCACCAGGCTGACGATGACGACGACCGTGCCGGCCACCACCATCGTGATCGCGCCGATGCGGACGTGCAGCGACGACCGCCAGGCCGACAGCGCAGCGGCCAGCAACGCACGCCCCGCCCGGCGAGCCCGGCCGGCCCGCCGGCGCACCCCGCGGCGCAGCGTGGGCAGGTCGCGGGGCAGCCGCCGCGCCGGCGCGGCCGGCGGGGCGGGCACCTCGGCGTCGCCCTCGGGGGGAGCGGCCCGCTCGGTCGTGCTCACTGCCGCATCACGGCGGGCCGGCCTTGTAGCCCACCCCGCGCACGGTCAGCACGATCTCGGGCTTCTCGGGGTCGCGCTCGATCTTCGCGCGCAGCCGCTGCACGTGGACGTTGACCAGCCGGGTGTCGGCGGCGTGCCGGTAGCCCCACACCTGCTCCAGCAGCAGTTCGCGGGTGAACACCTGGCGCGGCTTGCGGGCCAGGGCCACCAGCAGGTCGAACTCCAGCGGGGTGAGCGCGATCGGCTGGCCGTCCCGGGTCACCTGGTGAGCGGGGACGTCGATCTGCACGTCCCCGATGGCCAGCGTCTCGGCCTGCCCGGTCTCGCCGCGGCGCAGCTGGGCGCGCACGCGGGCGACGAGCTCCACCGGCTTGAACGGCTTGGTGACGTAGTCGTCGGCGCCGGCCTCGAGGCCCTGGACGACGTCGATGGTGTCGCCCTTGGCGGTGAGCATGACGATCGGGACGGTGGACTGGGCCCGGATGTCCTGGGCGATCTGCAGGCCGTTGCGGCCGGGCAGCATCAGGTCGAGCAGGACGATGTCGGGCCGGGTCTGCTGGAACACCGACAGCGCACGGTTGCCGTCGGAGACGAAGGCGGGGTCGTAGCCCTCGCGCCGCAGCACGATGCCGAGCATCTCGGCGAGGGCGGCGTCGTCGTCGACGACCAGGACGCGGCCGCGACTGGGCCCGGTGTTCGCTGCGGTCGGAGGCACGCGACCATTCTGCGACGTCACGGCCGGATCACGGTGGCGCCGGACCGACACGACCGGTCCGGCGCCACCATCCGCCCCGGGTGTCACCGGGGTCGGGCCGGGATCAGGTGACCTGATCATCGAGCGTCCTCCCTCACGTCCCACCGTGCGGGAGGACGCCCCACGGTGAGGGAGGACGCCCCACGGGCCCGGGTCGAGCGGGGGCGCAGGGGTCCGCTCAGTAGCGGTAGTGGTCGCTCTTGTAGGGCCCCTCGACCGGGACGCCGATGTAGTCGGCCTGCACCTTGGTGAGGTCGGTGAGCTTCACGCCGAGGGCGTCGAGGTGCAGCCGCGCCACGTGCTCGTCGAGCTTCTTGGGCAGCACGGTGACCGAGGGCTCCCTGCCCTCGTAGGCCGCGCGGTTGCCCCACAGCTCGATCTGGGCGAGCACCTGGTTGGAGAACGAGGCGCTCATGACGAAGCTGGGGTGCCCGGTGGCGTTGCCCAGGTTCAGCAGCCGGCCCTCGGAGAGCACGATGACGGTGTGGCCGTCGGGGAACCGCCACTCGTCGACCTGCGGCTTGATCGTGGTCCGCTCGATGCCCGGCGTGCGGGCCAGGCCGGCGATGTCGATCTCGTTGTCGAAGTGGCCGATGTTGCCGATGATCGCCTGGTGCTTGGTCCGCCCGAGCTGCTCGGCGGTGATGATGTCGCGGTTGCCGGTGGCGGTGATGACGATGTCGGCCCTGCCGATGACCTCGTCGAGCGTGGTCACCTCGAAGCCGTGCATCGCCGCCTGCAGGGCGTTGATCGGGTCGATCTCGGTGACGATCACGCGGGCGCCCTGGCCGCGCAGCGACTCCGCGCAGCCCTTGCCGACGTCGCCGTAGCCGCAGACCACGGCCACCTTGCCGCCGATCATCACGTCGGTGGCCCGGTTGAGGCCGTCGATGAGGGAGTGCCGGCAGCCGTAGAGGTTGTCGAACTTGCTCTTGGTGACCGAGTCGTTGACGTTGATCGCCGGGAACAGCAGCCGGCCCTCACGGGCCAGCTCGTAGAGGCGCATGACGCCGGTCGTGGTCTCCTCGGTGACGCCGCGGATGCCCTGGCCGATGCGGGTCCAGTACTGCCCGTCCTGCGCCAGCGTGCCACGCAGGGCGTCGAGGATGACGCCGTACTCCTCGGAGTCGGCCTCGGTGGTGTCCGGGACGGCGCCGTCGGTCTCGAAGCGGGTGCCCAGGTGCACCAGCAGGGTGGCGTCGCCGCCGTCGTCGAGCAGCATGTTCGGGCCGACGACGTCGCCGTTCTCGTTCCGGAACTCGAACAGGCGCTGGGTGCACCACCAGTACTCCTCCAGCGTCTCGCCCTTCCAGGCGAAGACGGGCACGCCCGCGGGCTGCTCGGCGGTGCCCTGCCCGACCACGATCGCGGCGGCGGCGTGGTCCTGGGTGGAGAAGATGTTGCAGGAGACCCAGCGGACGTCGGCGCCGAGCGCGACGAGGGTCTCGATGAGGACGGCGGTCTGCACGGTCATGTGCAGCGAGCCGGCGATCCGGGCGCCGGCCAGCGGCTGGGCGTCGCCGTACTCGGCGCGCAGCGCCATGAGACCGGGCATCTCGTGCTCGGCGAGCTGGATCTCCTTGCGGCCGAACGGGGCCAGGGAGAGATCGGCGACCTTGAAGTCGGTCTCGCCGTCGGGGGTGGTCAGGGCGCGGGTGCCGGTGGTGGCGGTCATGTCGCTCCAGGGTCGACGCCCCCGCCGCGGCGGGGACTCGGGGTCGCTGAGGTGAGCGAGCATGCCGAGGCTTCGGCGGGGCTCGTGCCGTCGACCAGCATAACGCCGGCCGGGGAGCGGCTCAGGACTCGCAGCCGACGCCGTCGCCGTCGCCGTCCAGGTCGGGGTTCCAGCCGGGGTCGCCCGTGCGGATCGGCGCGGCACCCGCGGCGCGGACGGCCGCGCAGTCGGGGTACGGCCCGGGGTCGGGGGCCGGCGGGGTCTGCTGGGCCGGCAGCGGGGTGCTGCCGGGCAGCGGCTCGTCGGGGCAGCCCCGGAGCACGGTGGCCACCGCGTCGCGTTCGGCGGCGGTCATCCACAGCCCGTAGGCGCGCTTGACCGCGACCTGGCGGGCGACGTAGGCGCAGCGGTAGCCGCGGGCCGGCGGCAGCCAGGTGGCCGCGTCGGAGTCGCCCTTGGCCTGGTTGAGCGGCCCGTCGACGGCGAGCAGGTTGAGCGGGTCGTTGGCGAACTCGGTGCGGCGGGCGTCGTCCCACTGCTGCGCGCCCTTCTGCCAGGCGTCCGACAGCGCGACGACGTGGTCGATCTGCACCGCCTCGCTGGTGCCCTCGCCGCGGCGGAACTCGATGGTGGCGTCGGAATAGGGGTCTTGGAGCGTCCCGGAGACGACGACGCAGTCGCTGCCCGGTCGGAACACCTCGCCGGTGAGGTCGCGGGCTAGCACGTCGTTGCGGGTGTCGCAGCCGTTGCGGTCGGTGTCGGCCCAGGCGTCACCGAACTCGTCGCGGTCGTAGCCGGTGCGGGGCGCCCGGCCGCGGACCTCGATCTGCTCGAGCTCGGCCAGGGCGGTGCCGGCGGACGGGACGGGCGCCGCGGGTGCCTCGACGGCGTCGCAGCCGGACGCGAGCACGGCCGCGACCCCGAGCGCCAGGACCGCCCGCCGGGAGGACCGGGTGAGCACGACCGACGCTACGTCCGCCGCCCCCGCGGTCCCGGCGGCGACACGCCCGCGTGGGTTCCTCCCGGTTCAGCGCAGGTTCGTCGTCGCCCGGTAGAGCACCGCCGGGCCGCGGGCGGTGACCGGGGCACCGGCGGGCACGAACGCCGACTGCCCGCGCTCGAGGACCACCTCGCCGTCGGCCCCGGTCAGGACCGCACGGCCCTCGGTGCACAGCAGGACCTGGGGACCGCGGGTGCCCAGCGACCCGGTGAGGTCGTCGAGCTGGCAGTGGGTGAGGTCGAAGTCGTCGACCGGGACCGGGTAGCGCAGGCCGCCCGGGCCGAGCACGGGGTGCAGGACCGGGATCTTGCCGTCGGAGAAGTCCAGGACCTCGATCAGCGCGGCCAGGTCGACGTGCTTGTCGGTCAGCCCGCCGCGCAGCACGTTGTCGGAGCTGGCCATGACCTCCACGCCGGCTCCGGAGAGGTAGGCGTGGAGGTTCCCGGCGGGCAGGAAGACCGCCTCACCCGGGGCCAGTTTGAGGTGGTTGCACATCAGCGAGATGACCACGCCGGGGTCGCCGGGGTAGGCCTCGGCGAGCGTGGTGGCCCAGCGGTAGGTGTTGATGAACTCGGGGTCGTGAGCGGCGACGAACCCGGCGGCCCGCTCCGCCACCACGTCGACGAGGTGGGTGCGCCGCTTGCCCGACAGCGCCAGCAGCTGCGGGATGGCCGACTGCAGCCCGCCACGGGCGAGCGCGGCGATCGTCGGTTTGAGCTCGGGCAGCTGGAGCTTGGCCAGGCAGTGCAGCGACTCCTCGACCGGCCGGAAGCCGCACAGCGCCTCGAAGGTGGTCAGGGCGAGCAGCAGTTCCGGCTTGTGCCACGGGTCCTTGAACGTCCGCGTCGGGTCGTCCTTCGGGACCCCCGCGGCCTCCTCGGCGGTGTAGCCGGCGCGCGCCTGCGCCATCGTGGGGTGCGCCTGCAGCGACAGCGGGGCGTCGGCGGCCAGCACCTTGAGCAGGAACGGCAGCCGGGCGCCGAAGCGCTCCACGACCGCCGGCCCGAGCAGCCGCTCGGGGTCGGCGGTGATCGCGGCGTCGAGCGGCCGGCCGTCGGCGAGCACGCTCGGCTGGTCGGGGTGCGCGCCCATCCAGAGCTCGGCGCAGGGTTGCTCGGCGGGGCTGGGCCGGCCGAGCAGTTCGGGGATGACGGTGCGGCTACCCCACGGGTAGTGCCGGACCGCGCTGGTGAGCTGCCACATCGGCGTGGAGGCTACTGGCGGGTCCGGTCGGGATGCACCGCCCGAGCGCGGCTGCCCCCCGCAGAGGGCAGGGCGGCTCCGTCAGGACGACGTCAGTGCGTCGTCGTCCCGCTCGCGGCGGGGTCCTTGCGCCGGTGCAGGGTGAGGCTGAGGACGAGCACGATCAGCGCACCGACGACGAGCCCGATGACCGCGCTGGCCCCGGTGTTGACCAGCCACCCCACGACGCCGCCGAGCGCCCCGGTGGCCTCGTGCGCCGCCTCCTCCCAGTGGTGGACGACGTCGTACACCGCGTGCAGCCCGAGCTCCTCGCTGCCGACGAGCAGGATGTGGCCGCCGACCCACAGCATCGCGACGGTCCCGATCACCGTCAGCGCGCTGAGCAGCTTCGGCATCCCCTTGACCAGGCCGCGGCCGAGCCCGGCCACGCCCTTCTTCCCCGACTGCGACAGCCGCAGCCCGGCGTCGTCCATCTTCACGATCAGCGCGACGACGCCGTAGACGACGACGGTGATGAGCAGCCCGACGACGGCGAGGATGACCGCCCGCGACCAGAAGCCCTCGCCGGCCACCTCGTTGAGCGCGATGACCATGATCTCCGCCGACAGGATGAAGTCGGTGCGCACGGCGCCGCGGACGACGGTGTCCTCGTCGGGCATCGCCTCCTCCGCCGAGCCGTGGTCGTCGTGGCCGCCCTTGAGCCGGTGCCAGATCTTCTCGGCGCCCTCGTAGCAGAGGTAGGCACCGCCGATCATGAGGATCGGGGTGAGCAGCCAGGGCAGGAACTGGCTGAGCAGCAGGATCGCCGGGAGGATGATCAGCAGCTTGTTGCGCAGCGACCCGAGGGCGATGCGCCGGATGATCGGCACCTCCCGCTCGGCGGCGATCCCGCGCACGTACTGCGGCGTGACGGCGGTGTCGTCGACGACGACGCCGGCGGCCTTCACGCTGGCCCGCCCGGCCGCGGCCCCCACGTCGTCGATGGAGGCGGCGGCGGTGCGGGCGAGCAGCGCCACGTCGTCGAAGAGGGCTACGAGTCCACCGGCCACGGGAGGTCCTTCCAGTCGGTCAGCACTCGTGTGCTGTCACGGTCGTGAGGGTCCGTCCGGCCGCAGCGCCGGCGCACCCCCGGGTGCCGGTACCCACCGGAACGCGATCGAACGCCGCGGGACCGGGAACGCGCGGCTCACCGGCGCAGCGCCCGCTCCTGGTCCAGCGCCAGGGCGAGGTAGACGGCGCTGAAGTCGGCGACCGCGAGCTGCCGCGCCAGGCGGGGCAGCCGGCCGTGGCGGTCGGGCTCCCCGTGCTCGGCCAGGCCGCTGACCGGGACGTTGCCGCTCGCAGCGGTGCGCAGCACCTCGGCCATCGCCTCCTGCGCCGATCGCGGCTCCCGCTCCCCCGCGCCGTCGTGGAGCGCGGCGTCGGTGTCGCGGACGGTGAGCAGCCGCAGCCGCCGGCCGGTGTCCTCGGCGCGGTCGCGGAAGAAGTCGTCGGGGTCACCGGCGGCCAGCGGGCCACCGAGGACGGCGCAGGCGGCCACCCGCTGGTCGGGCAGCCGGAACCCGGTGCTGGGCAGGCCCGCGAGCGTGGCGAGCTGGTCGGCGAAGCGCTCGGCGACGGTGCCGGCCAGCGGTCCCTCGGCGGCGATGACCGGGAAGGCGTCGAGCAGCTCGAGGGCGAGGGTCTTGGCCGGGTTGACGAAGGACTCCCGCGCCGGCCCGCACTCGACGGCGATCTCGTCGAGCGCGGCGGCGATCGCCTGGGGGTCGGCCACCTCGTCCCGGACCAGCCCGAGCTCGCCGGCCAGCCGGAGCAGCGGCGTCAGCAGCGACCACAGCGTGGTGTGCCGGACCCGCGAGCGCGGCAGCGGCACGTAGGGCATCCGCGCCGTGGAGCAGGCCGCCCGCAGCGGGGCGTCCTCGGCGCCGATGCCGAGCAGGCTCACGCCCCGGCGGGCGGCCTCGTACGCCGGCGTCACCGCGTACCGGCCGGCGCCGGTGCGGGTGGCGACGACGGCGATGTCGGTGGGCCCGGTCCACACCGGCAGGTCGGGACCCGGGACGACGTCGACGGTGACCGGGCTCGAGGGCCCCAGCAGGGCGCGCAGGACCGACGCGGCGACGGCGCCCTCCCGGCGGGCGACGATGACCAGACCGCGCGGGCGCCCGCCGCCGGTCACCCGCTCCAGCTCCGCCTCGTCGACCAGCCGGGAGGTCTCACGGACCTGCGCGCCGGCGCCGGCGACGGCGGGCAGCAGGCCGCGCGGGTCGCGGGCGCGCAGCACGTCGAGGTCGTCGAGGACCTCCTCGGCCAGCTCCGGCGAGGTCACGGCGCCGCCGTCCCGCCGTCCCGGCGCCGTGCCTCGTCGAGCAGCAGCACCGGGATGCCGTCGCGCACCGGGTAGGCGCGCTCGCAGGTCACGCAGACCAGCTCGCCGGCCGCCTCGTCGACGGTGAGCGGGCTGTGGTGGGTGTCGGGGCAGGCGAGGATCCCCAGCAGCACCGGGTCCAGGCCGAGCGGGCCTCCAGCGGTCATGCGCGCACCATCTCCAGCACTCGGTCCCGCAGCTGTTCCATCCGCGCCCGGTCGGGCGCCTCGACGTTGAGCCGCAGCAGCGGCTCGGTGTTGCTCGCCCGCAGGTTGAACCAGGAGCCGTCGGGGAGGTCGATCGTCAGCCCGTCGAGCTCGTCGACGGTCGCGCCCTCCCCCTCGAACGCCTCCCGGACGGCGGCGGTGCGCCCGGCGGCGTCCTCGACGGTGGAGTTGACCTCGCCCGACGCGGCGTAGCGGCTGTAGGCGGCGGTGAGTTCGGACAGCGGCCGGCTCTGCTCGCCGAGCGCGGCGAGCACGTGCATGGCGGCGAGCATGCCGGTGTCGGCGCGCCAGAAGTCGCGGAAGTAGTAGTGCGCGGAGTGCTCGCCCCCGAACACGGCGTCGGTGCGGGCCATCTCGGCCTTGATGAACGAGTGCCCGACGCGGGTGCGCACCGGCTGCCCGCCGTGCTCGCGGACGATCTCGGGCACCGCGCGCGAGGTGATCAGGTTGTGGATGACCGTCGTGCCGCGGCCCTTGGCCAGCTCCCGGACGGCGACCAGCGCGGTGACCGCCGACGGGCTCACCGGCTCGCCGCGCTCGTCGACGACGAACACCCGGTCGGCGTCGCCGTCGAAGGCCAGGCCGATGTCGGCGCCCTCCCGGCGGACGGCCTCCTGCAGGTCGACCAGGTTGGCCGGGTCCAGCGGGTTGGCCTCGTGGTTGGGGAAGGTGCCGTCGAGCTCGAAGTACAGCGGCACGACGTCGAGCGGCAGCCCGTCGAGGACCACCGGGACGGTGTGCCCGCCCATGCCGTTGCCGGCGTCGACGACGATCCGCAGCGGCCGGATGGTCGAGAGGTCGACCAGCGAGCGCAGGTGCGCGGCGTACTCGTGCAGCACGTCGCGGGAGGTGACCTCGCCGGCCCGGTCGGGGGTCCGCTCGTAGTCGTCGCGCTCGGCCCACTCGCGGATGGTGACCAGCCCCGACTCCTGCCCGATCGGGGCGGCCCCGGCCCGGCAGAGCTTGATGCCGTTGTACTGCGCGGGGTTGTGGCTGGCGGTGAACATCGCGCCCGGGACGTCGAGGGACCCGGCGGCGAAGTACAGCAGGTCGGTGGAGCCCAGGCCCGCCTCGACGACGTCGACGCCGCGGGAGAGGACACCGGCGGCGAAGGCCCGGGACAGCGGCACCGACGAGGGGCGCATGTCGTGGGCGGTGACGACGGTGGTCGCGCCGCTCTCGCGCACCACGAACTCGGCGAACGCGGCGCCGATGCGCCGCGCGACGTCCTCGTCCCACTCGTCGGGGACCACGCCCCGGACGTCGTAGGCCTTGATGATCGACGACAGACCCGCCACTGCCCACCCTCGCCTGGACTGGCCGGGCGCTGGTCCCCCGGTCCGGCCGACCTTATCGACGCGCGCGGGGACGGGCTCCCCGGAGGTCCGGCTAGTTGTCGTGACCGGACAGGTTGTTCACGCGGCCAGTCGGCTGATCGGTGGGTGGCCTCCGAGGGCGGAGTGGCTGCGGGCAGTGTTGTAGTGCTCCAGCCAGGCGTCCAGGGCGGTGGTGCGCTGGTCA